>DASYDA010000115.1:0-3994 GCA_036499865.1 Dongiaceae bacterium
GCCCGGCAAGGCGCCGGGCGCCCAGAGATAGGTCCAGGGGAAGATCAATCCCATGGTGAGGATGTTGTAGGCGAAGGCGGAATAGGGCGACATCACACGGACTAGGCCGGAAGCCTTTCGCGTGAATACCTCGGGTCTTGCAGATGCCATTGTCATCGATGCCTCCTGTCGGATCGTTTTTATTTTCCGCTTATTCTGCGTCTTGTTTCCGCGAGTTGAACGGCGCCAATCGCCCCGCGCCTCACCCCGCCGTCATCTGATAATGCTTCACCTCGTCCTTGCCGAGCGTCACCAGGCAGCCGCGCAACACGCCTTCGCCGTATTCGCTGCCGGGATTGACGGAGGTCGTGCGGCCGAGCTTCACCACACCGCCGGATTCATGGATATGTCCATGGAGGCTCAGCAGAGGCTGATGCGTCGCGATGGCTTGGCGGACGGCAGCGCTGCCGGCGCCGTAGAGCACGACCTGTCCGCCCTTGACGATCTGCGCCGGCGGGTCGGTCTCCCAGTTCAGCATCGGGCAGGTGTCGAGCGCGGAATCGGCCGGTGGCACATGGATGTTGAAGATCGTGCGATCGTAGCTTCCAAGGCCGCCGACCAGCTTTTCCAGGGCGGGACCGATGTCTTCTTCCTTCATCTCCCGCGGGGTATGCCAGGGCGTCGGATTGCTGAAGCCGAAGCTCACCATCTTATGGTGCTCGTCGATATCCACCGGGGCGTTCTCGCAATAGAGCATGGATTCCGACGGGGTTTCGTCGAACAGGCTCAAGACGTCCGGGTAATCGTCGTTGCCGCCGATCACATGGCATTTGACGCCGGTGCCCTTGAGACGCGTCTCCGCGAGCTCGATCCAGGAAGCGAGGCGCTTGCGCGCGAGTTCGTGGAACAGACGGTCGACCGCTCCTGGGTCCTGCTTCAAGGCCTGATATTCCTCGGCCTCCATGACCTGGCTGTAGAAGCCCAAGGTGTCGAGTCGTGCTAAAAGGCTCTTGAGTTCCTCTCCGCCCTGGAAGTGCTCGGTCTTGCCTTGGAGATGGGCACGATAGCTATCCGGCCCCTCGCGGATGATCGGAATTGCCATCTTGCCGATGATGTCTCCGCCCATCACCAGGACGTCGGCGCCGTAATGCTTGGCGGAGTTGATGAATTTGCGGAAGGTTCGCTCCGAGCCGTGAAAGTCGGAAGCGAAGAACAGTTTTGTCGCCTTGGTGTCGCCGTCCCGCTTGGTTTTCCAGCCGAACAGCGACATCGGATCAGTGCCCGACCGCCACGCTGCAAGGCGCGATGGCCAAGACCCTGTCAACGCGCGCCAAGCGCAGGGCTTCGAGCCGTCCGAGTGGTGCCATCAGCGTCATTTTAATGACCGATAACGGTTACTGCCTCTCGCTTTATAGTCATGTTGTGACTCGAATCGGGAACGAGTCAACAAAAAGCCACAGAAAACGGGCAGATACGCTCACAAACCCACACGAATCGGGCGCGGCTACGAGCCGCGCTTGGGACGAAGAGCCTAGGCGTCGCGTCGCTTCCGGATCTGCATGAAGCAGTGCACGTAATCCATTCCATGTCCCTCCGGGCGCGCCGCCACATCGGCCTCATAAGAATCGTAGTACCGGTCGATCAGGGATTGCCGTTCATCCAGAGGCCGGGCCGGGTCGAGGGCGCCGAAGAACGTGCTTTCGCTCCATGACCGCAAGGTGGGGATATAGGATTTAGCGAAGCCGGCCGGATCGCTGTCGCGCTGGAACGCCGTCGCATAAGGGCAGGGGGTCACCCGCGTGAAGCTTCGCACCAGCTCCAATCCTGCGCGTGAGACGGCCGAATTCGGATCGCGGAACGGCGCCGCGCATTCTTCCGGCGTCCGGTAATGCTGCTGGAAGGTGGCTCGGTCGTATTCCGTGCGGGTGATCGCGCCGGTTTCGAACAAGCCGCGCCAATGCCGCTCATACTGGTCGAACATGCAGACACCGCCGGTATGGCCGAGATAGTGGCCCTGCTCATCGACGCAGAAATTCGCCATCACCAGCCAGCCGCCCGGCCTCAATTCGGCAGCGCGGTGCAGCAGGATGGTCTCCCAATCCTTCAACGACTGGGCGCGAAATGCATCATATTCTGCGCCCTTCGCGCCGACCGAATGGACATGGCCCGTGATCCGGCTGGGCAGGGTGCTCATCCAATGCATGGCGGTGGCGGAAAAGCCGATGGCCAAGGTTCCAGAGGGTACAATCTGCCGATAGAAACTGGTGCCGCTCGCCATTGGGAACAGGCGGTCGAAGTTCGAGAGGCCGATCGGATCCATCGGCAATTGGCCCTGCAGGCGCTTGAACAAGGCAGAGAAATCGTTGCCCGGCAGATCGGTATAGGTCAGCGAGATCGGCCGACCGGGTTCGCGCCTGCGGATATCGGCGATCACTGCACGATGCAGATCGATCGAGGTGCCGCCATCGGCGCAGCCGTAATCGGCGATTCCGAATGCTGTTTCCGGGTTATCCAGCTTGATGTCGCGGCCGGCTTCCAGAACCAATTCGGTCGCCGCGTCGATCACCGTTTTGGCGCCGGTGGTATGGGCGCTGTAATAGCCGGCACCGCGCATGGCGATCCCGGAGCCGGTCTTTGTTCCGGCTGTCTTCGTTTCCGCAGCCATTTATTCAACTCCCTGTGTCTCCCGACGAGACTAGGACAAAGCGGCGAAGTTAGGGAAGCCGCCCAAGCAAAATCCGCGCAAGTGTCCTCTTAAGACTAATTCCAAAAATCTTTGGAACCTTCTCACCTAGCGGTAGATTCGCCTTTCACCGACAGTCAGAATGCTTTGCGGGTTGGGGACCGCGGCGCTCCGGCGCGCATGGTTTGGTGCGGGTTCCGGGGATATGCCGGGCAACGTGCGGCGTGCGGATGTGAACAAGGGCCAAGTTCGCCTATGAGCCGAACAGTCTCGACCCGGCCGGCCCATGTGGATCTCCGAAGCGGGGCTTTCGCCAGTTTCCCATCGCCGGAAGAGGGACCAAAGCTCCGCGGGAACCGAAGGTCCGGGATTGAGAGAAGGGCTGTGGGATCTCGCCCCCCTTTCTTTCTATACCTTCAACAAACCGTCGCGGATTTCGCTCACTGCATTGGCGTGCGCGTCGAAGCCTTCATAGGTGGCGAGCACGCGTGCCTTGGCGGCGAGCGGTGGATATCCCGCCGCCGTAACATAGCCCACCGATGAGCGCTTCATGAAGTCGAAGACCGAGAGCGGCGAAGCGGTTTTCGCGGCGCCATTGGTCGGCAACACGGCATTGGGGCCGAGCACGAAATTGCCGAGCGTCACCGGGGTGTGATTTCCGAGCAGGATTTCGCCGGCATTCAGGATGCGGCCGAGATGGGTGAAGGGCTCGGTGGAGAGGATCTCCAGATGTTCCGGCGCGAAATCGTTCACGAAGGCGATCGCTTCGTCCCATGAGGACGCCAGCACGATGCCGCCATTCTTGCCGCCGAGCACAGCGCTGGAGAAGTTGACCCGCTGCTCGCCCATTTTCTCCCAAAATCCGGGAATGGCCGCCATGGCGTCATTGGCGACCTTTTCGCTGTGGGTCACGAGATAAGCGGATGAATCCGATCCATGTTCCGATTCCACCAGGAGATCGAGCGCTGCCAGTCTCCCATCGGCGGTCTCGTCGCAGAGGATGATGGATTCGCTGGGTCCTGCTGGAACGCCCGGATCGATGATGTCGGAGAGCAGCGCTTTCGCCGCCACCACCCAGGGACTGCCCGGTCCGACGATCTTGGCGCACTTCTTCACGGTCTCCGTGCCGTAAGCGACCGCCGCGACGGCCTGTGCTCCGCCGCATTTGTAGACGCGCTGGACGCCGGCGAGCCGCGCCGCCACCAGCGTGGCGTCGTCGATCTTGCCGTCGGGGCCGGGCGGCGTGACGATGCAGACTTCCGGCACGCCGGCCACGATCGCCGGGATGGTGGTCATCATGACCACGCTGGGAAAAGCGCCTTTGCCGCGCGG
>DASYDA010000116.1:0-3551 GCA_036499865.1 Dongiaceae bacterium
ATATCTTCCGGTGTCGCCTGGAGGACTCGCTTTCGTGCGATCGCATTGTCGCCGGGATTCCGAACGATCACGAAACGATCGTCGTAGTGAGGGCATCGCTTCATTTGATCCACGATGAACGAGAAGATTGCTACTGAGTGGTATCCAACACTGGCAGCGCGACACCGTGTTACGCGCTACCTGCTGTCCGTGGATGGCAAGACCCTTTCTACCTCGAGCAGATCGGCGAACGGGTGGTCATCGGCTTCTTCAACATGGATCCTGACGACGAGGGGCCGTGGCGGTCGCCGAAGTCAATCCCTCTCTACGTCGTACCGGCTCCATGATCACCCGCCCTACAGCCGTTTCTTCTTCAGCTTGTAGATGTAGCCGATGACTTCGGCGACGGCTTTGTAGAATTCCTGCGGCACTTCCTGGTCGATCTCGACCGAGGCGTAGAGGCCGCGGGCGAGCGGCGGGTTCTCGACCACCGGCACGTCGGACTGGGCGGCGATCTCGCGGATCTTCTGCGCCAGGCTGTCGACGCCCTTGGCGATCACCTTGGGCGCCTGCATCTCGCTCTGGTCGTAGCGCAGGGCGACGGCGAAGTGGGTCGGGTTGGTGACCACGACGTCGGCCTTCGGAACCTCGGCCATCATGCGCTTGCGCGCGCGTTCCATGCGGAGCTGACGCAGCCGGCCCTTGACCAGCGGATCGCCCTCGCTGTCGCGCTGCTCGTCTTTCACTTCCTGGCGCGACATGCGGAGCTGCTTTGTGTGTTCATAGCGCTGGTAGAACACGTCGAGCGCGGTGATGAGCAGCATCACCGAGAATACGGCGATCAGCAGACGGTTGGCGAGTTCACCGATGCGACCGAGGATCTGCACCGCTTCCATGCCGACGAGGTGATGCAAGTCGCCGACCGAAGGCGTCAGGATGGCGAGGGCGATGCAGCTCACGATCGCAATCTTGATCAGGCCCTTCAGCAGTTCGGCGAACGAACGCAGCGAAAACATCCGCTTCAACCCGGCCAGCGGCGAAAGCTTCCCCAAATCCGGCATGAGCTGGTCAAGCGAGAGAATGAGGCCGAACTGGAGATAACCGGCGCCGAGGGCCGCGATCACTGCGAGCGCCAAGGGTGCCGCGCCCGCCATCAGCAACATGCCCATCAGCTTCCACCCCATCGTGGTCAAATGACCGAGATCGGTGGGCACCTTGTCCGGCGATTCCAGGAAGGGCAGCGTCATATTGACGATATTGCGGGCCAGGCTGCCGCCGAAGACCACCACGGAAATGGTCAAGGCGAGGATCATGAGGAGGTTGTTGACCTCGCGGGAATTCGCGACCTGGCCCTGGTCCCGGGCTTCCTGTAACCGTCGCCCGGTTGGGTCTTCGGTTTTTTGTGAGTCGTCGCTTTCGCCGGACATCGCCCCGACCCGTCAGCCGCCGAGAAACGGCGCCAACTGGCGCTCATAGGTATCCAGAAGCCAGATCATCATCGAAGAGAGCGTGATGGCGAGAAGCCCGAGTCCCCCGATCAGCTGTAGCGGCATCGCCACGAAAAACACCTGTAAGGTCGGCATCAGCCGTGACAGCACGCCCATCATCGCCGAAAAAATCAAGCCATAGACCAGAAAGGGCGCCGTCATCTGCAAGGAGAGGGAAAAGCTGTCGGCAACCGTCCGCGAAAGGAAATTGGCAAAATCGCCCAGCGGCGGCAATTGCCCGGGCGGCATGACCGCATAGGTGCCGACCAGGGCGCGCAAGGTGGTTTGATCGAGCCCGGTGGAGAATATCAGCACCAGGGTCACGGCCATGATGAAATTGCTGCTGACCGCGGCTTGCTCAGCGGTCGCCGGATTTGACGAGAGCGCATTGGAGATGCCGGTCTGCACGGCGATCAGACTGCCGGCCCCCATCACCGCCAAGAGCACGATCCGGCACATCGAGCCGAAAAACAGGCCGATGCCGATCTCCGTCGCCAATATCGCGACGAAGCGATCGAGATCCGCGGGCAGCACCGGCACGCGATCCGCCAGCATCGGCATCAGCGCCAGCGACATCATCAAGGCGAAAACCAATCGAATCCGGACCGGCACATAGGCCTCTCCGAATCCCGGCAGCAGGAACATCGCGGAGCCGATGCGGGCGAAGATCAGCATGAACTGAAAAATGCTGCCGGAAAGCAGCGTCTCCAGCGTCTCGCCCGGCGGCATCGTGCGGGTGCCCGCGTCAGCTGATGATGCGCTGCATGAGTCGCTCGGTGAAATCCGTCAACACATGCAGCATGAAGGGCGCCAGAAGCAGGAGCGAAACGAAGACCAGCAGGATCTTCGGCACGAAAGTCAGCGTCACTTCCTGAATCTGCGTGAGAGCCTGGAAGAGCGATATGATCAGGCCGACGACCAGGGAGATCAGCATGATCGGCGTGCCGATCTTCAGCACCACGATCACCGCGTCCCGGCTGACCTCCAGGAGTGCGCCTTCATCCATGGGAAAATCCGCTCCGCTCAGATCGGCATACGGAGGATTTCCTGATAGGCCGAAACCACCTTGTCGCGAACCGCCGTGACGGCCTGCAAGGTGACTTCCGCCGCGGAAACCGCGGTTACCACATCGGTGACATTGGCCTTGCCCGCCGTGGCCAGGAGCGACAGCTTCTCGGAATCGGCGCCGGTCTTCACGGAATCGGTGGCCGCCTTCTTCAGCATGTCGCCGAAGCTCTGGCCGGCCTCTGCGGTTGCATCGCCGCCGCCCTGATCGACCCCCGTCAGTGCTTTCGCCGCATTGCCGTAAGCGGCCAGCGCATTGCCGATGCTTGTATTCGCCATGATGTCGCCCCTCTTCGCCCCTCAGCTTCAGCGCAAGATATCGATTGTCTTCTGGAGCATGCCGGTCGCGACCTGGATCACTTTCAGATTCGCTTCGTAGGAACGCTGCGCCTCGCGCATGTCGGACATCTCTATCAGAGCGTTGACGTTCGGCAGCTTGACATAGCCCTGCTTGTCCGCGGCCGGATTGCTCGGATCGTACTTCGTGGTGAATTCGCTGGGATCGGTGCCCACTTTCGAGACCGAGACGAGATCGACGCCCAAATCGCGGTCGAGGTGGTTCTGAAAGGTGATGGTCTTGCGCCGATAGGGATCGCCGCCCGGGACTTCCGAAACAGAATCTGTGTTGGCCATATTCTCCGAGATGACACGCAAGCGCTCACCCTGCACCCGCATGCCGGCGGCGGATATCGCCAGTGTATCCATTAAGTCCATGCTTGCTCTCCTCGGCCTGGTCTCGCGTCAACGCGCCAGGTTGTTTGCTCAGCTGCCGCGGCCGATCGCCGTTTTCAGCATCTCGACATGTTTGGTGTAGAGATTGACCACCGTGTTGTAGTCGGCCTGGCTCTGGGAAAGCTTCATCATCTGCTCTTCCAGCACCACGGAATTGCCGGCCGGCGCGGTTTCGTAGGGCTTCTTCTCTTTTTTCGAATCGACGGGCTCCGCCTCGGGAATGGTGCCCACCATATGCTTCGGATCGGTCCGCTTCGGTTCGACCGGCATCAGCTTCTTCAGATGCTG
>DASYDA010000117.1:0-7136 GCA_036499865.1 Dongiaceae bacterium
GCGGGTTCGTAAAAGACATGGGCGTAGTGCACCGCGTAAATCACGTGCATGGCAATCCAGGACAGGAAGACCGTGGCGACGCCCACCGCGATGTGGATATTGCGGACGAGTGGCGGCAGGCCGCGCGCTTCCGACAACACGATCGCCACCGAGAACAGGCTGAACAGGCCGGCAAGCGCCACGATGGCGACGATCTCCAGCAAGCTGATATCGATGCTCTTCGCGCGGGCGCGCATCCGCGCCGTGTCATGGCGCCACATCATGGCGACCGCCATCAGAAGATAGACACTGACCACCACATCCCAGGCGAGGGCCACACGCAGGGAATAGTTCGTCACCCAGCTGGAAATGACGGGCAGGTGCAGCACCCCATAGAATGCAATGCCAGCCGCCAAGGCCACGAAAACGCGGACTCGAGCGGTAAGGAACGGCGGAAAGCTGTAGGATGGGGGCTGTTTCGTCACGCTGCTCCGGCTCTATCTCCGACTATAACGGTGCTTCACGCCGATCGGGAAGTAATCCGCATGGCCAACCGGATAGAGCGTCACCACAGGTTGTTGGAATTCCGCCGGAACATAATTCGCGAATTCACTGTTGAGACGCCGAAGCTGCGAGAGGATCGCCACTGAAATCGTTTCAGCGAGAGCGCCCGCGCCTTCGATTCCAGGTGCCAGTTCAACGGCAACGGTGAAGCGTGGCTTGTCTTCCAGCCCCTCTTTCACCTCCATCACGAATTTCCCGGTGACGAAGCCACGGATTTCCGGCTGTTCCAGACCGAGCGACGCCGTTTCGGGAAAGATGTTGGCCCCGAAGAACGAGACCGTGAAATCGGTCCGGCCGAACACCCAGACGAAGGGCTGGCGACGCGGCATCGGTCCGCCGCTGGACATGACTTCCGCCACAGCGTCGAAACCGAACGCCTTGAGCGCCGCCATCATCCCGGAGAACGGCAAGATCCCGCCCCGATCGGCGATGTGGTAGCGGACCAGCGGGACACCGTTCCAGCCGGAGAACGCCAGCGAGCCGTCGATCGCTTCGAAATAACGCGCGGTCGGATCGTATTGGCAGAGTGTCGGCAAGCGGCTCTCGCCGAAAAGCCTGGCCGCCGCCTCCGGGCGATCGCTGAGAAACCGCCGGATCGCGATGGAGACCGGTGTCTCCTGCCCCAAAACACCGGCATCCGCCGTGCCGTAGAGGGAGGCGGAGAAGCGCAGAGGATCTTTGGCCTCGACCCGCTCCGCGACCAGATCGCGCCACGTTTCGCTGAAGACTTCGCCGGCCATCACAAGCTTCACATCGAAGCGCTGCCAATCGAGATTCTGGCGACGCCCGGTATCGATGACTTCTTTCAGGAATGGCGGATAGCCGAGCAGAACCGTTTGCTCGAATTGCGGCGCGAGCCGCGCCACCACGCGCAGGATATCGTCGATCTTGTTGCCCGGCGTCGCGGTCACGATCGGATAGCCCTTGGCCGAGAGATGGCGCATGCATGCCGTGGTGAACATGCCGCCGACCCAGGTTCCCAGCGCGAAACAGACAACGGCGAGCGTGCGTTTCTCATGGGCGCGGAAGGCGTCGCGGAACACCTGTTCGAACCGCACCGTAACCGGGAACTCGTCGGCTGCGGCGCGCGGCCAGAAGGTGGGCTCGCCGGTCGAGCCCGATGAGACGGCGAAGAAATCAGAACGGGTCAGCTTCCCGCCCAAGACGAGATCATCGAGCGAAAAGCATCGGATGTAATTCGCCTTGTCGAGCAAAGGCAGGCGCGCAAAATCGCGCTCCGCGACAATAGCCGCAGGATCGATTCCCTGGCTTGCGATCAAGGTACGGTAGGCCGGCACGTCCTGGGCGGCTGCCCGAAACAGGGCGAGCGCCTCGGGAAGCCCGTCGCCGACCTCGCCGGGCTCGAGCAGCCGGTCGAGCGGCTCAGCCAAAAATGCGGCAGCGGTGGCTCGGGACGTCATCGCTCTACGACGCCGCCGGCGGGCGGCGTTTGCCGAGCGCCGAAGCTGCGTGTACCGGGCTCGGGAAGGCCTGGATGTGCTCCTTCAAGAGGTGCGTTGTCGATCGCCGATGGGTCGGCGCCCGGTTCGAGCTCAACGGGCGCCCGGAAATTGTACGGTGGATCCGAGACCTCGGCTTCCAGGCGATCGATCTTCGCCGCCAGACGCAGCTCTTCCAGCCAGCTTGCCGCCGAATCGGTGGCAAGCGGCAGGCTGCCCACGAGCCATCCGCCGCCAAGATAGGTCGAGGCCGGAATTCGCAGATTGGCGCCCGAGGGGCCGCCCCAGCGCCACAGGTCGAAGCTCCGTCCGGCCTGCTCGGTGCCGAGCGTATCGGCGGCGACCCAGAAGCGGAGCTGCTGGCCGCGCGCGCGCCAGACACTGAATTGCAGCGATTGAATCGGCCCAAGATCCTTCCAGGAAAACCGCTTCTCGCCCCAGAAATTCCGGTAACCGATCCCCTGCCGATCGACCAGGATGTAGTTAAAGGGTGATCCGGTGAGAAGATTGATCATCGCCACGGTCAACCAGCAGAGAACCGAAAGGAAAAACACCGCGGAGACCAGCAGGAACGGCAACTTCACCGGTGAAGACCGTATCCAGGCCAAGAAGCTGGGATATTGGTGCAATTCGGCCGGCGACGCGAAGCTGTACAGACAGTAGCCGCCGAAGCCGGTCATTATGGCAGCGCCGACGACTTCAATGATCATCTGGCTGATCCGAGGCCGGAACTTCAGCGGCAGCCGCATGATCTCCGACTCGTCACAGCTTGTGGAATTCCCTGAACCAGTCCACGAAGCGCGGCACGCCTTCCGAAAGCGGCGTCTTCGGCTCGAAACCGAAATCGCGGCGGGCCAGTGAGATATCCGCGTAGGTTTCCTTGAGATCGTCCTTCTTCATCGGCTCGTTCTCGATGATGGCCGGAACGCCCAGGGCCTTTTCGATCTCGCCGATGAATTCGCCCAGCGAGCTGCTGCGGTCGTTTCCGATATTGACGATGCGATGCGGAATGAACGCTTCGCCGTTCGGGCCTTCGGGGCGCTGCACGGGTTTGTCGAGGGCGGCGAGGATAGCCTGGACGGCGTCATCGACATAGGTGAAATCGCGTCGGAACCCGCCGCGGTTATAGACGCGGATCGGCCGGCGCTCGTTGATCGCATGGGCGAAGGTGTAATAGAACATATCCGGCCGGCCCCAGGGGCCGTAGATGGCGAACAGCCGCAGCCCGGTCATGGGAACCTGGGTGATATGGGCATAGGCCGAAGCCAATAGTTCATCGGCGCGCTTGGACGCGGCATAGATCGAGCGTGGCTGATTGGCGTGATCGCTTTCGGCGAAGGGGACCTTCCGGTTGCCGCCATAGACCGCCGAGGAACTGCCGTAGACGACGTTCTTCAGCTTCTTCAGCTTGCGGCACTCATCCAGCAGAACGAACATGCCGGAGATGTTGGTGTTCAGGAAGGCCTGTGGGTTGGCAAGGCTGTGCCCGACGCCCACCTGTGCCGCCAGATGAACGATACCGTCAAGATCGGGATAGAGCGCGAAGACCGCCGCCGCCGCCGCGCTGTCGCCGATATCGAGATAGTGGAACGCGAAATTGGCGTCCTCCTCGAGCTCGGCAAGGCGCGCCTCTTTCAATTCGAGGGAATAGTAGGCGTCCATGTTGTCGACGCCGATCACGTGTTCGCCGCGCTGCAGCAAAGCACGCGTCACATGCATACCGAGAAAGCCAGCCGCGCCGGTTACAAGGATGGTCATGCGCCTAGGTTACTTCGGCCATCCCCCTGTGGACAAGGTAGGATGGAAGCTCAAGCCTGGGCCCGGCCGGGCTGGACAAGCTCCGGCTTTCGCCCCATCGTGCCGGAAATAGCGTGTGGAGGAATCCATGTCGCTGGCGAGCGTGACGCTGGACGACAAATATGTGCTCGACAAAGGCCGGGTCTATATGACCGGAACCCAGGCCTTGGTACGCCTGCCCATGATGCAGCGCCGCCGCGATGAGGCGGCGGGGCTCAACACCGCCGGCTATATCACGGGCTATCGTGGCTCGCCTTTGGGCGGGCTGGATACCGCCATGGACCCGGCCCGCCGGTTCCTGGAAGCCCACCACATCAAGTTCCAGCCGGGGTTGAACGAGGACATCGCCGCCACCGCGGTCTGGGGCACGCAGCAGAACGATCTCTTCGGCGACGCGATCTATGACGGCGTCTTCGCGATCTGGTACGGCAAAGGCCCTGGCGTCGATCGCAGCGGTGACGCGCTTCGGCATGGCAATCTCGCCGGCACGTCGAAGTTCGGCGGCGTCCTTGCCCTGGCCGGCGACGATCACGTCTGCAAGTCCTCCACCACGGCGCATCAGAGCGAATATGCGCTGATGGACGTGAATATCCCGATCCTCAATCCCTCCGGCGTGCAGGAGATCCTGGATTTCGGCCTGCATGGCTGGGCGATGTCGCGCTATTCCGGCTGCTGGATCGCCCTCAAGGTGACGGCGGAGACCACCGATGTCGCCGCCTCGGTCGATCTCGACCCGGCGCGCGTGCAGGTGCGGCTGCCCGGCGATTTCCAGATGCCTGAGAGCGGCCTCAGCATCCGCCTCCCCGCCTCTCCCCTCGCCGGCCCCCAGGCGCTGGAGCAGGAGCTCCGGCTGCACAAGGACAAACTCGCCGCAGCCGTCGCCTATGCCCGCGCGAATGGGTTGGACCGGGTGGTGAGCGACGGTCCGGGGCGGCACCTCGGCATCGTCACTTGCGGCAAATCCTATCTCGATGTGCAACAGGCGCTGGAAGAGCTCGGCATCGACGAAGCCGAGATGCGCCGGCTCGGCATCGCTCTCTACAAAGTCGGCCTCACCTGGCCCCTCGAACCCTTGGGCGCCCGACGCTTCGCCGAGGGCCTCGAGGAGGTCCTGGTCGTCGAGGAGAAGCGGTCGCTGGTCGAGTTCCAGCTCAAGGAGCAGCTTTACTCCTTGCCCGATTCGCGGCGCCCGCGGGTGATCGGCAAATACGACGAGACCGGCGCCTGGATCCTGCCCTCCGCCGATGAGTTGTCCCCGCTTATGATCGCCCGGGCGATCGTGCGCCGCCTCGCGAAGCTGCAGGCGATCCCGGAATTCGAGGCTCGGCTGCAACGGCTGGAACAGCGCGACCAGGCGGCAAAATCCCTGCAGCCTCCCGCGCGGCGCATCGCTTATTTCTGCTCGGGGTGCCCGCACAACACCTCGACCAAGGTGCCGGAGGGCAGCACGGCCCTGGCGGGCATCGGTTGCCACTACATGTCGCTCTGGATGGACCGCAACACGGCGACCTTCACCCAGATGGGCGGCGAAGGCGGCACCTGGATCGGCCGAGCCCCGTTCTCCAAGACCAAGCATGTCTTCCAGAATATCGGCGACGGCACCTATTACCACTCGGGCAGCCTCGCGATCCGCGCCGCGGTCGCCGCCAAGACGCCGATCACCTTCAAGATCCTTTACAACGACGCCGTCGCCATGACCGGCGGCCAGCCGATGGACGGGCCATTGAGCCCGACGATCATCGCCCGGCAATTGGCGGCGGAAGGCGTCAAGCGGATCGTCGTCGTCAGCGAAGAACCCGAGCGCTATGCCGAATCCGAATTGCCGCCGGAGAGCAAGCTGCATCACCGCGACGATCTCGATCAGGTGCAGCGCGATCTCCGCGAAGTCGAGGGCGTCACCGCCATCGTCTATGATCAGACCTGCGCCGCGGAGAAGCGCCGCCGGCGCAAGCGCGGCACCATGCCAGACCCGGCCAAACGCGTCTTCATCAACCAGGAAGTCTGCGAAGGCTGCGGCGATTGCGGCACGCAATCGAACTGTCTCAGCGTGACGCCGGTGGAAACCGCTTTCGGCCGCAAGCGCGCCATCGATCAATCGAGCTGCAACAAGGATTTCTCCTGCCTGAAAGGCTTCTGCCCCAGCTTCGTCACCGTGGAAGGTGGCCGCCTGAAGAAGCCGAAGCCGGCGGCGGAATCCGTCGTCACGCTGCCGGAACCGGCTATCGCCGGCATCGATCGGCCTTACGGCATCCTGGTCACCGGCATCGGCGGCACCGGGGTCGTCACCATCGGGCAATTGCTGGGCATGGCGGCGCATCTAGAGGGCAAGGCCTGCTCGGTGATGGATATGACCGGTCTCGCCCAGAAGGGTGGCGCTGTCCTCAGCCATGTGCGGATCGCCGACCGGCCGGGACGGCTGCATGCCGTGCGCCTCAGCACCGGCGCCGCCGATCTCCTGCTTGGCTGCGATCTGGTGGTTTCGGCAAGCTTCGATGCCTTGAGCCGAGCCGCCGCAAAACGCACCACGGCCATCGTCAATGCCCACGAAACCATCACCGGCGACTTCACCCGCAATCCGGACTGGGATTTCCCCGCCTCCAAGCTGCAGACCATGATCTCCGACACGGTGGGTGGCGCGGCGACCTTCCTCGATGCCGGCCGTCTGGCCACCGCACTGATGGGCGACGCCATCGCGACCAATCTCTTCATGCTCGGTCTCGCTTTCCAGCGCGGCCTGCTGCCGGTCTCCGAGGCGGCGCTCATGAAGGCAATCGAGCTCAACGGCGTCGCAATCGAGTTCAACAAGCGTGCCTTCATCTGGGGCCGGCGTGCGGCGGTTGATCTCGCCGCCGTCGAACGCGCGGCCGCGCCGGAGCGCCATGCGCAGGCGATGCCGAAAACACTCGATGAGGTCGTCGCGCATCGGAAGCGGCACCTCACCGCCTATCAGGACGCGGCTTATGCGGGCCGCTACCAGGCCCTGGTCGACCGCGCCGCCGCAGCGGAACGGACACAGACGCCCGGCTTCGACGGCTTTGCGCTGGCCGTTGCCCGGAGCTACGCGAAGCTTCTCGCCTATAAGGACGAATACGAGGTCGCGCGCCTCTATACCGACGGTACGTTCACGGAACGCCTCGGCACGCAATTCGAAGGCGACTTCAAGTTGAAGATCCACCTGGCGCCGCCGCTTTGGGCCAAGCGCGACCCCGCCACCGGCCATCTCCTGAAGCGCACCTATGGTCCCTGGGCGCTGCGCGCCTTCGGCTTGCTGGCGAAGCTGAAATTCCTACGCGGCACGGCTTTCGATCCTTTCAACCGCACGACGGAGCGCCGCGA
>DASYDA010000118.1:0-6086 GCA_036499865.1 Dongiaceae bacterium
ACAAATCCTGTTCCATCAGGGCGACATGGCCGATGCGGCCTATGTCATCCTCACCGGCACAGCCGATATTCTTGTCGACAGCCCATCCGGCCAGATCAAGGTCGCCGATGTCGAGGTCAACTCCATCGTCGGCGAGATCGGCATCCTCTGCGACGTGCCTCGGACCGCGACCATCCAGGCGACCGAGCAGCTCATCACGCTCAGGATCACCAAGGATCTCTTCTACCGCATGGTCGCCGACTTCCCTTCGATCTCCCTCGAAGTCATGCGTGTCCTCGGCCAGCGCCTGGAACACATGAACGAACAGCTCCGGGACGCGGTGGCGAAGCAATAGGGACTTGATGCGATTTATCGCTGCTTCTCTGGCGGTCGTGGCCGTCCTTGGGGGTTTGGCCTGCTGGTCGATCTATGCAAGCGGCAAGAATTCAAGTTCTCGCCCGCCCTTGCCAGAACTTGCAAAAGACCTGCCGGCAAATTTTGAAGAGGCCGACGCGACCTTTAAGAAGCGGATTCACGACAGCTTTCCAATCGGGTCGCACGGGCGAGATGTCGCCAGCATGCTCGTGATTCAGGGGTTTGCGATATCGCCCGATGGCAAAGCAGCGAGTTTTGAGCAGCCTGGCCTCGTCTGTCGGCGCGCTTGGCGTATTTTCTGGGAGGCGGATCGAGCCGATGCTATTCGCCGCATAGACGGCGTCTTTGCCGGTATCTGCCTTTGAACGTCACGGCCCTGTACCACCGAACGCGGCGATATTGATCAGCAGCTCCAGGGCAAAAGATATCGCGCCAGTCCGCGGTTTAAATTCTACTCTCATTCTTCTAGTCTGATGGCGCATATTCGAGGAGAGATTATGTCCCAGGAACAGTCCGTCCGCGATCAGGAGCGGCCTTCATCGCGGAGCGGTTTCACCATGCCGGACGCGCTCCGTGCCGATTTCGCGCGCGATGGCGTCGTCGTGATACGCGGCGCCTTCACCGATTGGATCGAGACTCTGCGCGCGGGCTTCGAGCGCAATCTGGCGGAGCCCAGCGCCTTTGCCATCGAGAATGTGGGGAGCGGGGAGAGCGGGCGGTTCTTCGAGGATTACTGCAACTGGCAGCGCATCCCGGAATTCGAGGATTTCATCCGCAACTCGCCGGCCGCGGAGATCGCCGGGCGGGTCATGGGTTCACGCTCGGCACAGATCTTCCATGAGCATATCCTGGTCAAGGAGCCTGGCACCGCGAAGCCGACGCCCTGGCATCAGGACATGCCCTATTACTGTGTCGATGGCCGGCAGACCGCCAGCTATTGGATCCCGCTCGATCCGGTCACCACGGCCAACACCTTGCGCGCGGTCCGCAGCTCGCATCTCTGGCCGAAGCTGGTGCGCCCGAAGCGCTGGGCCTCCAACGAGAACTTCTATGCTTCCGAAGACGATTTCATGGATATGCCGCCGATTGCCGATGACGATCCGCGCATCCTGGCGCCGGAGCTCGAATTGGGCGACGCCATCATCTTCGATTTCCATTGCGTGCATGGCGCGCCGGGCAATGCGCTCAACCGCCGCCGCCGTGCCTTCTCGGCGCGCTTCGTCGGCGACGACGTGACGTTTCTGGAACGTCCCGGCCGCACCTCGCCGCCTTTCCCCGGCATCGGCCAGAAATCCGGCGAGAAGCTGCGCGCCGACTGGTTCCCGGAAATCTGGCGCGCTTAAGCCGCGTCGCCGCTATTGCCGCCGATCACGGAGAGGCGGCGCCCGCTGCGCCGGATGCGGATGCTGGGCATGCGGATGGTGAAGGTGGTGCCGCCGTCGGCGCGATTGTGCACGTCGATCACGCCGTCATGCGCCTCCACCAGGCGCTTGGCGATGGCGAGCCCCAGACCGAGCCCGTCCCGCTCCTGGCGCCGATAGGCTTCGGCCTGCCAGAACGGTTCGAAGATGCGGGAGAGCTCCTCGTTCTTGATCCCGGGGCCGCGGTCGCTCACCGAGATCGCCAGGCCGCCGCGATCGTCGATCCGTCCGCTGATCTCGATCGGCGCGCCGTCGCCGGAGAATTTGATGGCATTGGTCAGCAGGTTGAGCAGGGACTGGCGCAAGGCGCGCGGATCGGCATAGAGCTTGGGCAGGGCATCCAACCCGGCGGAGCCGACCCGGAGATGCTTCTCCCGCGCGCGCTGCGCGGTGAAGCGGATGAGCTCGCTCACCACTTCGGTGACGTCGATGGTCTCTTCGCGGAGCTGGAACTGGCCGAGCTCGATGCGGGACATGTCGAGCAGGTCCTCGATGATCGAGAGCAGGTATTTGCCGCTGGCATAGATGTCCCGCGCATATTCGGAATACCGCGGCGAGGCCGGCCCGTGCATCTCGCTGGAGATCATTTCCGAGAAGCCCAGCACCGCGTTCAAAGGCGTTCGCAGTTCGTGGCTCATATTCGCCAGGAACACGGTCTTTGCCGCATTGGCAAGCTGCGCCTGCTGCGAGGTTTCGCGCAGATCGTCGGCGACTTCCTGCAGGCGCGTCGAGCGTTCGGCGAGTTCGAGATTGGCGGTCGCCAGTTCCGCGGTGGCGCGGCCGACCTCACTGGTGATGCGCCGGTACTCGCTGTCGGCGCGCACGATACGGAGATAGATCAGCACGGTGAGCGCCATGCCGATGACGAAGACCAGCGCCGGCAGCCAGAATTCCGATTCGAGCGCGTCCCCGTCGCCGTCGATCGCCATCTGCAATTCGCGGCGCCCCATGCGCAAGGTGGCGGAGAGCGCCGGCCCGCTGGCTTTCCCCCTGGCATAGATCAGCGTCGGGCCGTCATAGATGCGGATCGAAAGCGCACTGTCGGCGAGCGCCTTGTTGAGGAAACTGTCGAAGAAACCGTCGAGCGCGATGCTGCCGATCAGGAAACCCTGCAGGGCGCCGTTCTGCCCGGAATCGTCCTTCTTGAAGACCGGCAGGAAAGCGCTCACCACCTTGGTGTGGTGATTGGCCACCATCGCGTCCTGGGGCTCGGTCAGCTGAAGGCTGTCCGATTGCGCGGCGGCCAGCATGATCGCGCGGTTGGTGTCGGTGCTCGACACATCCGTCATCAGGCGGGATGGGGCTTCGCCCATGGGCTCGACATAAGTCAGCGGGAAGAGGTCGGAAGGTTGGAACGTGGGCTGCAGGGCCCCCATTTGCGCCGCCGCGCCGCGCCGCGCCGCCCAGGCGATGGAAATCCACCATTGTTGATCGCGGATCTTGGGGTCGAGGCGGGCGAAGCGCTGAAACTCGTCGGCGCTGACGAAGTCGGAGGAATCGTAGAGGCCGCGCATGAAGCGCACGAATCCGACTTCGCGATCGACATAGGTCTGCAGCCCGAGCGCCAGCGACTGGCGCGAGATCTCGCGCTCGGCGTCGTTCTCTTCGCCCAGCATGTCATGGACCACACCGGCGATTGCGGCGGAGATCGCGACGCCGAGCACGAATATCACCGGCCTCCAGAAGCGATGCCGCCAGCGGAATCTATTGCGGCGGGGCGGCGGCGCTACGGCAGGCACCGCGTCCTTTCCAGGCTCCCTGTTTTCCTCAGGCTCCCCATTGCTCATGCGTTCGTCGGCCTTCTGCGTTATTGCTTTACTTTGCGCAAAAAGTCCTAACAGAAGTTTACCACGCGGCTTCTGTACGATCCTCCGTTGTGATTTTTTTGAGACCGGTTCGCTCGGCGATAATCCATTCAGCGGGCAATCCATTCAGCGGAAGTCCACCACGACCGGCACGTGATCGCTGGGCTGCACCCAGGTGCGGCAATCGCGCAGGATCTTCGCGGCTTTCAAGCGCGTGGCCAACGCGGGCGAAACCCAGATGTGGTCCAGGCGGCGGCCGCGATCGTTCTTCTGCCAATCCGGCGATCGATAGCTCCACCAGGAAAAGAGCTTTTCGGATGCCGGCGTGAAATGCCGCACACCGTCCACCCAACCGCCGGCTTCCTGCATCGCGGCGAGTTTTTCGACTTCGATCGGCGTGTGGCTGACGATCTTCAGAAGCTGTTTGTGGGACCAGACATCATTTTCCAGCGGGGCGATGTTGAGGTCGCCGACCAGGACCGCGTGTTTCGATTTCTTGTTGCTCTTGAACCAGTCGCGCATCTCATCGAGGAACTGGAGCTTGTGCGCGAATTTCACGTTGAGCGCGGGATCGGGAATATCGCCGCCAGCGGGGATGTAGAAATTGTGCAACTCGACATCGCCGGGCAGCATCACGACGCCATGGCGCGAATCGTTTTTGAGGCACCAGTTCTGCGGTGCGCGGGTCTGCAGCGGCAGCTTCGAGAGAATGGCGACGCCGTTATACCCCTTCATCCCGTGATGCACGACATGAGGAAAACCGAGACCCTTCACGTCCTCCATGGGAAAGAGCGGATCATCGACCTTGATTTCCTGCAGGCAGATCACGTCGGGCTGTTCCTGCTGCACCAGCCGGCGCAGCGAGTCCATCCGCAGCCGCAGCGAATTGATGTTCCAGGTGACGATGCGCATGACGCTCCCTCGGGACGATTTATTTTGAATCAGCGTTCAATAATTGAATGCGCGTTCAAAATAAATGCGCTGTTGAAGTGAATTGTATCCCGGAAAGGCGAACGCCCGGCCAGGGGAGGACCGGGCGTTCTATACTCCGTTGTCGGAGTCCCAGTCGCGGTGGGGGAGACCGCTTCCGGGTAACTGCAGCTGTTGCGGCTGCAGTCACTGCTAGTGCCTTGTTAGATGTGGTTGATACACCCCAATTCAAGCTGAGAGACGCCAGTTGTTTGCATGTCAGAAGGAGTCCCGCTGCATAACTCTAAGCGTCTGATTCCAGTGAATTTCCTCGCGCTCACGGGCAAGTGAAACGGAATCGGCCCGAATCCAGGAACTCCGAAATTCACCCAGCGAAACGGTTAAAACCAGTATTTAACGCTATTCGGCCGCTTGAGCGCGCCCGCTTTGGCGCTGCCGGCGTTTCAGCGCATGGGCACGCGCCGCGGCGCCGAAGGCCTGGAACAGACGCAGCGAATCCGGATTTTCCGTGGCGCGGTATTCCGGGTGCCATTGGGCACCCAGGACGAAACCCGCATCCTTCACGCTGACGGCCTCGATCTGGCCGTCCGGGGCCAGGCCTTCGACCACCAGCCGGTCGGCGAGGCGGTCGATGCCTTGCCAGTGCAGGCTGTTGATCATGGTCTCGGCCTTGCCGATCAACTTCGCGAAGATGGCGTCCGGCGTGAAGCGCACGGCATGGGCCGGCGCATAGGCCTCGTCGAAGGGAACGCCGGTCTTGCCGCGATGGTCCAAACGCCCGGGCTGCTCATGGACGCGCGTCTGCAGCGTGCCGCCCAGGGCCACGTTCAACTCCTGGAAGCCGCGGCAGATGCAGAAGATGGGGAGATCGGCGGCGATCGCGGCGCGGATCAGCGGCAGGGTGATGGCGTCGCGGCCGGGATCCTGCGGACTGTCGGGCCGGTCCGGCGCGCCATTGTAGTGACGGACGGCGACGTTGGATGGGCTGCCGGTGAACAGGATGCCGTCGAGATGGCCGATCAGGGCGGCAGGCTCAAGAACCTCGCCCAGGGCCGGAAAAGACAACGGATATCCGCCCGCCGCATCGATGACGGCGGTGAGGTATTTTTCACCGACGGTGTGGAAATTGTGATTGTCGAGATGCTTCACGCACATCGGCACGCCGATGATCGGCGCATCGGCCGGCAATTGCCGCTTCGGGGAATCCATGGGTTTGTCTCCGTTCATGACGGAGAATTTAGCGAGCCTGGATCAAAGCCACAACCGCCGCAGGGCGAACGACAGGCTTGCGCGCCGCGCAAGCACGCCGGTTCGATCCGCTAAACGATTGAAAGAAGAGCCTTAAGCGGCGGCCTTTGCAGAAGCGGCCTTCTCGATCCGGCGCTTCAGCTTCACGGCTTCCGTCGGCAGCTTGGTGTCGGAGGTGCCGAGCAGAAAGGAATCAAGCCCGCCATTGTGCTCGATGGTGCGGATCGCATGCACGGTCAGGCGCAGGCGGACCTGCTGGCCGAGCGCGTCCGAGAGCAGGCGGGTGACCTGCAGATTGGGCATGAA
Source organism: Dongiaceae bacterium (assembly GCA_036499865.1). Classification (GTDB taxonomy): domain Bacteria; phylum Pseudomonadota; class Alphaproteobacteria; order Dongiales; family Dongiaceae; genus Dongia. The sequence goes on from DASYDA010000118.1 coordinate 6,065, forward strand.
GCGCCGCTTGGTCTTGTTGTTG
>DASYDA010000119.1:0-3690 GCA_036499865.1 Dongiaceae bacterium
TGGAGCTCGATTTCCGCACCACGCCCAATTTGGGCGGCTTCGATGCGGAAACGGCCCTCGGCCTGGCGCCGGACGAATGCCAACTCGCCATCCTGCGCGGCCGGAAATGGAAATACGTCCATTTCACCGCCTTGCCGCCGCTTCTCTTCGATCTCGAAAGCGACCCCGACGAGATGGACAATCTCGCGGAAGACCCGGCTTATGCGGGCCTGGTGCGAGATTGCGCGCAGCGCCTGCTCTCCAAACGCATGCGCCATGCCGAGCGAACGCTCACCAACCTGCATCTCTGGCGCGAGGGGGTTCTCGATCGCCGCGCCATCGCCCGCTGACCACGATTACCGGAGAACTGCAGTGTCCCTTATCTCGCAAAATCCCCTCTGGCAGAAACTGAAAGCCCGGCGCCAGGCCTGGGAAGGCCGCCATCTCCGCGATGTCTTCGCGCAGCATCCCGACCGATTTAAGGATTTCTCCCTGCGGCTCGGCGATTTCGTCATCGACTATTCCAAGAACCATGTCGAGATCGCGGATCTTCGCCTATTGCACGACCTCGCCAAGGCGGCGGAGCTGGAGACTTGGCGCAATCGGATGTTCGGCGGCGAACATATCAATGCCAGTGAAGATCGCGCCGTGCTGCACACCGCCTTGCGCAATCGCGCGGGTGCCGTGACGACCGAAGGCTCCGACATCATGCCGGGCATCCTGGCGGTGCAGCAGCGCATGCGCGCTTTCGCCGATCAGGTGCGCGACGGAACCTGGCGCGGCGCCACCGGCAAGCCGATCCGCCGCGTCGTCAATATCGGGATCGGCGGTTCCGACCTCGGGCCGAAGATGGTCTCCGCCGCCTTGCGGCCGTTCCGGCATCCGCGGCTCGATCTCCATTTCGTTTCCAACGTCGATGCCGCGCATCTGGAATCGGCGCTGGACGGCGCGGAAGCAGAGGAGACTTTGTTCGTCATCTCCTCGAAGACCTTCACCACCCAGGAAACCATGACGAATGCCGCCAGCGCCAAGGCATGGTTCCAGGCCCGGATACGCGAGCCTTCAGCAGTCGCAAAGCATTTCGTCGCGGTTTCCACCAACGCCAAGGGCGTCGCCGCTTTCGGCATCGACACCGCCAACATGTTCGAATTCTGGGACTGGGTCGGCGGCCGCTATTCGCTCTGGTCGGCGATCGGTCTGCCGATCCTGCTCGGCATCGGCTGGGACAGCTTCCGCCGTCTGCTCGATGGCGCCGCCGATATGGACAAGCATTTCCGAGAGGCGCCATTGCCGGAGAACATGCCGGTGATCCTGGGGCTGCTCGGCATCTGGTACATCGATTTCTGGGACGCGCAATCCCACGCCGTCCTGCCTTACGCACAGGATCTCGAATTGCTGCCCTCCTATCTCCAGCAGCTCGACATGGAGAGCAACGGCAAATCCGTGGATCGCGCCGGCCGGGCGGTCGATTATCAGACGGCGCCCGTCGTCTGGGGCGAGCCCGGCACCAACGGCCAACACGCCTTCCACCAGCTTCTGCATCAGGGCACGCCGCTGGTGCCCTGCGATTTCATCCTGCCCGCGCGTTCGCATTCGCCGATCAAGGGCCATCAGGATCTGCTGGTTGCGAATGCGCTGGCGCAATCGCAAGCTCTCATGCTGGGCCGCACCCGCGAAGAGGTTGAGGCGGAAATGCAAGCCGCCGGCGCGGACCGGAAAACCATCGAAAACCTGCTGCCCTTCCGCACCTTTTCCGGCAATCGACCTTCCACGACGATCCTGGTGCCCGAGCTCGATCCTTATCATCTGGGCATGCTGATCGCCCTGTATGAGCATAAGATTTTCGTCCAGGGCGTCATCTGGGGCATCAATTCCTTCGACCAATGGGGCGTCGAACTCGGCAAGAAGCTCGCTACCGACATTCTGGCCGGAAAAGGCGGAGCGCGCGATTCGTCGACAGCCGGCCTCTTGTCGCTCTATGATGCGATGAAGGCTCGCGGATAAGGCTTCGGCCCGATCAGGGAGTCTGAACAGGGGTAAGAAGAAAAAAGGCCGCCATGTATCGCATCGATCCGGCGCGCGCGGATCTCGCGCGCGAATATAAGGAAAAGCCCTTAGGTCCGCACAGCGCCGAGCTTCAGAAGGTGATCCTGCTCCTCCGCTGGGGCGGCATCCGCCACAAGACCGTGATCATGTGCACGAAACCCGACCGCGAATGGCGGCTCGGAAAACTAGGCCCTCGCCGCGGCACCGCGACCCAGGAATTCGGCCCGTCCTACAAGACCCATGGCGAAGCAAGCTGGGCTTGTTTCCGCGCCCGCTGGCAGGAAGCCACCGGTAAAGAATGTCCGGTGGAGTGAAGAGCATGATCAAGGAACGCATCCTCGCTTACTCCGACCGCATCAGCGCGGCGCCCGGCGAAAGCGTCGAAATCAAGGTCAGCGCGCCGGAATCCGGTGAATACACGGCCCGCCTCATCCGCCTAATCTCCGGCGACGAGGGCCCGAGCGGGCCTGGCTTCAAGGCCGAGGATATCGCTTCTCCGATTGCGCGCGGTTACCCCGGGCTGTTCCAGCGCGTGCCGTCCGGCTCGCACGTTTCCTTTCATAAAGCCGGTCCGCAACTTTCAGGCAGCTTCACGCTCCTGGCGATGATCTGGCCGACCTTGCCGGCCAAAGGATCGCCGCAGGCGATTCTGGGGAATTTCGATGCCGCCAATCGCAGCGGCTGCAGCCTGCTGATCGACGCCTCCGGCCGGTTGGCCGTCCAGATCGGCGACAACCACGTGGTGCATCTGCCGGCGGCGCTCATCGATCGCAACTGGTATCTGGTGAGTGTCGCGGTGGATGCCGCCGCCGGCTTGCTCACTTTGCGGCAGAATGCGCTGCATCACCGCGGCCCCGGCAAGGCCGTGACCGAAGTCACCGTTCCGCTGGATTCCACGATCGGCTCGCTGATGCGTATCGGCGAAGGCGTCGGCGGCCCGTTCCGCATCGCCGCCTGGAGCGCCGGCGAGATCGCGTCGGCGCATTACAACGGAAAGATCGACAGCCCCGCGGTCGCGGCGCGCGCATTGACGGCGGATGAAGTCGAGCAGCTCGGGCGCGGTGGCGCGAAAGCGAATGTCGGCGCCCTGCTCGCCGCCTGGGACTTCTCCCGCGATATTTCCGGCATCACGATCGAAGACGTCAGCGGCAGTGGGCATCATGGCCGGATCGTCAACCTGCCGGCCCGCGCCATGAAGGGCTGGAACTGGAACGGCAGCGAATACGATTGGACCAAGAAGCCGGAGCATTACGGCGCCATCCACTTCCACGACGACGATCTCTACGATTGCGAATGGGAAACCGACTTCGTCTGGGAAGTGCCGGCGGGGCTGAAGAGCGGCATCTATTGCATCCATCTCACCCAGCAGGGCAAAGACGGCACCTATGAAGAATATGTGCCGATCTGCGTGCGTCCGGCGGCCGGTCAGAAGAAAGCCAAACTGGCGCTGCTGATTCCGACCGCCAGCTACTGGGCCTATGCCAACCAGCAGATGCCGACGAGCTGGACCTTCAACGAACTCAGCATGGGCGTCTTCGAAACCATGACCGAGGTCGATCGCTATCTGGAGGAGCATCCGGGGCTCGGTATGTCGGTCTACGACAACCACAGCGACGGCAGCGGCGTCTGCTATTCCTCCTCGCTGCGACCGATCCTCAACATGCG
>DASYDA010000120.1:0-4438 GCA_036499865.1 Dongiaceae bacterium
CGCGGCGACGTGCTCTGCGCGGTTACCGCGCGGCCGGAGGTCTCCGACCAGTTCGCGGCGCATCTCCTCTGGATGACGGAAGAGGAGCTGCTGCCGGGCCGGCCTTATCTCCTGAAACTCGGCACCATGACGGTGCCCGCCCAGGTGACCGACCTCAAGCACAAGGTTGACGTGAACACGCTGGCGCATATAGCCGGCAAGACGCTGCATTTGAACGAAGTCGGCTATGTGAACGTCTCGATCTCGCAGCCGATCGCCTTCGACCCCTATGTCCACAATCGCGACACCGGCGGCTTCATCCTGATCGACCGCTTCACCAATGCCACGGTCGGCGCCGGCATGATCGATTTCGGCCTGCGCCGCGCCACCAACGTCCACTGGCAGGCGCTCGATGTGACCAAGCAAAGCCGCGCCGCCATCAAAGGGCAGCAGGCGGCGGTGTTGTGGTTCACGGGGCTTTCCGGCTCCGGTAAATCGACCATTGCCAATTTGGTGGAGAAGGCGCTGCACGCCCAGGGGCGGCACACCTATATGCTGGATGGCGACAATGTGCGCCATGGACTCAACCGCGATCTCGGTTTCACCGATGCCGACCGGGTGGAGAATATCCGCCGCGTTGCCGAGACGGCGAAGCTGTTCGTCGATGGCGGTCTGATCGTGCTGGTCTCGTTCATCTCGCCGTTCCGCTCCGAGCGCCGCATGGCGCGCGAGTTGCTGGAGGCGGGTGAGTTCATCGAGGTCTTCGTTGATACGCCGATCGAGGTCTGCATTCAGCGCGATCCCAAGGGCCTCTACCAGAAGGCCAAGGCCGGGGCGATCAAGCACTTCACCGGTATCGACAGCCCTTATGAAGCGCCGGAAACCCCGGAACTCATCCTGAAAACGACCGAAGCCGAAGCAGCGGCGCATGCCGAAGTCATCGTTGGATATCTCGCCAGCCGAAAGATAATCTGAGCCTGACGCCATCCGGGCCTGCCTCCGGCGCGACGAGCGGGGCGGGGCGCATAGAACCTATTGCGCCTGGTGCGGAATGGAGTCCAGCAGGCGGCGGGTATAGGGATGCTTCGGATTCCGCATCACCTCTTCCGTCGGTCCTTCCTCCACGATCTCACCGAGATAGAGCACGTAGATCCGGTCGGCCACTTGGCGCACGACGGCGAGATCATGGGTGATGAAGAGATAGGAGAGGCCGAGTTCGTTCTGGAGCCGCTTGAAGAGGTTCAATATCTGCGCCTGCACCGACACATCCAGGGCCGAGACCGGCTCATCGCAAACGAGAACCTTCGGATTGACGGAAAGCGCGCGGGCAATCGCGACGCGTTGGCGTTCGCCGCCGGAGAGGGAATGCGGACGCCGGTCGGCGTAGTCTTCCGGCAGGCCGACTTCCTTAAGCAATTCCGCGATACGCCGGTCCGCTGTCGCGAGCGCCGCCGAGCCTGCGGTTCCAATGGCTTCGCGAAGCGCGCGGCGTACGGAGTGACGCGGATTCAAGGTCGAATAGGGGTCCTGGAACACCATCTGGATGGTGCGCCTCGCCGTGGCCCGGTCTTCCGGGCTCATCTTCCCGAAAAAAGAGGCATCGACGCCGTTGATCCCGATCGAACCCTCGGTGGCCGTTTCCAGCCCCACCAGAATGCGGCCCAAAGTGGTCTTGCCGGAACCGGACTCGCCCACCAATCCGACACTTTCGCCAGGCCGCACTTCGATCGAAACGCCTTTCAGCGCCTTGACCGCGCGGCCGCGCTGTCCTGGGAAGGTCTTGACCGCGCCGCGCACACTGATGATCGGGGGAACGGGCATGGCGGATGGCGTCGCCGGTGCGCTTGCATCGAGCGCGGTATCGCGCAATGTTTGCATCTCATCGGTGATTTCCCCGCGGCGTATGCAGGCGGTGAACCGTCCCGGCGACAGTTCGGTGATGGCCGGTTTCACCGCGCGGCAGGCGTCCCGCACCCAATCGCAGCGATCCGCGAAAGCGCAGCTTCCGGCAACAGAATCGGCTCTCGGAACCTGGCCGCGAATGGCGATCAGCTTCGGCACGCGACGGTCGGCGGGCGGCTCGGAAAGCAACAACCCAAGAGTATAGGGATGGAACGGATCGCGCTGGACGGATTGGGCATCGCCGACTTCCAGGAGCGAACCCGCATAAAGAACGTGGATGCGGTCGCAGGTGGAAAAGGCCAGCCGAAGATCGTGGGTGATCAGGATCAAGCTCATGCCGCGCGCCTGCTGAACCCGTTTCAGCAGCTTCATGATCTCCGCCTGGGTCGTGACGTCGAGCGCGGTCGAGGGCTCGTCGGCGATCAGCAGTTCGGGATCGCGCGCCAATGCGGCGGCGATGGCGACCCGCTGGCACATGCCACCGGAAAGCTGGAACGGCAGACGCTCGCCAACATCGGGATCGGCGATGCCGACCTCGGCCAGCCGACGCGCGACTTCCGCCTTCATGGCGGCCCGGCCGGTGAACCGGGCGTCTCCGTTCAGCATTTCCTCGATATGCTTGCCGCATTTCATCAGCGGATTCATCATCGTGAAGGGGTCTTGCAGCAGCATCGACAACCGCCGGCCGCGCAAAGGCCGCATCTCGCGCTCGCGCAAGGCCAGGAGGTCCGTGCCGTCATAGCGAATGCTTCCCGCGGCCAAGACGCCCGGCGGCAACAGCCGCGCGATCGCCTTTGCGGTCAGGGATTTGCCGGAACCTGATTCGCCGACGATGGCCACGGTCTCGCCGCGGCCGACCGTCAGATTCGTTCCGACCGTGATGGTGTTGCCGGCGGCGGAGATGGTGAGGCTGCGCACTTCGAGCAGCGGGCTCGCTGTCGCGGTGTTGGAGTTTTCTGAGATCATTTCGTCAATCGTTCGAAGATCCAGTCGCCGATCAGATTCATGCTGACCGCCGTCAAGATGATCATGGTTGCTGGAAACAGCAGGCCCAGCGGATTGGTGAACAGAATATTACGGTTCTCGAACAGCATGCGGCCCCAATCCGGCGTGCCGGGCTCGACGCCGAGGCCGAGGAAGGAAAGACCGGCCAGGTTGACCAGCGCGAAAGCGAAATCTAGGACCACGTAGGCCAGGATCAGAGGCAGGATGTTGGGCAGGATATGAATGAACAGGATGCGGCGCTTGGAAATGCCGAGCGCCCGCGCCGCATCGATATAGGGCAACGGCCGCTGTTCCAGCACAGCGCTGCGGACAATGCGGGTATCCGGCGCAGTGAACAGGATGATCAGCACCAGGACGGCGGTCCAATAGCCGCCACCGACCACGCCGACCACCACGATGGCGACCAGCGGACCCGGCAAAGCGAGCATGAAATCGACCCAGCGCATGATGGCGGTATCCACGGCGCCGCCGAGATAGCCGGAAAGCAGGCCGAGCAGGGTCGCGATGGCGAAGGCGCCCGCGGCCACCATGATCGGCCCCACCAAGGCGGTCCGCGCGCCGTGGATCACCCGGGAAAGCACATCCCGGCCCAGGAGATCAGTGCCGGCGATGAATTCGGCGGAGGGCGGCTTGTCGCCGACATCCAGGCGCTGGGTGAAAGGCGAATCCGGCGCGATGCTCGACCCGAAAATGGCGCAGATGGTAACCACGGCCACCAGCGCGAAGCAGAGCAGCAGGGGGATGCTCAATCCATACCGGCGCAATCCGCGCTTTTGTGTCCGGGCGGTTTCCGTCGCGACGGTCATGATTCGACTTTTCCGAAGCGGATGCGCGGATCGATCAGTGTATAGACGACGTCGATCAGCAGGTTGATCGCGACCACGAAACAGGAAAACACCAAGGTCGTGCCCTGGATCAGCGGAATATCACGCTTCTGCACGGCATCGACTGTGAGCGAGCCGAGGCCGGGCAGCGCGAAAGTGACCTCGACATAGATGGCGCTGGCCAGCAGGCCGACGACGACAAGGCCCGCCGCCGTCACCACCGGGATCAAGGCGTTGCGCAAGACATAGGCGAAGGTGATCCGCGCGGCACTCAAGCCGCGGGCGCGGGCGAAGGTGACGTAGTCCTTGTCGAGCTCCTCGATCATCGAGGCGCGGGTGATCTTGACGACGATCGCCATGACGGACAGCGCCAAAGCGAGTGCCGGCAGCGTGAGATGCCACAGCCGGTCGCCGAAGCCGCGATCGCCGGCGCCGAAGGTCGGGAACCAGCCGAGCACGACGCCGAAGAAATAGAGCAGGAAGATGCCGGTCACGAAGGCGGGCGACGAAATGCCGAAGACGCCCAACATGACCATCGCCCGGTCGATGCGGGTGCCGCGGCGGAAGGCGGCGATCATGCCGAGCAGCACGCCGAAGACCAGCACCATGACGGTGCCGATCAGGCTGAGGAAGATGGTGACGCCGCCGCGCTCCTTGATGGAGCTCCAGACCAGGCGGTTGCCGTTGATCGAGCGGCCGAGATCGCCGTGCAGCACCTGCCAGAGCCA
>DASYDA010000121.1:0-11768 GCA_036499865.1 Dongiaceae bacterium
CCCGGCGGTGATTTTCTCGAATGCGGGTCGCGTTTCCATCTGCTGGAGCTTCCACAAGATGCTGACGCCGTCCGTCTCCTCCAGCACGGGCAACCGGACTTCTTCAACCTTACAGCCGGCATCGCTCAGCGCTTCGGCCGCTGCCTTTACAGTGGCGACAACCTCAGGATCCGTCGGTCCGAAGAAGCCCGGAGCGGCCAGCCAGCCCACACGAAGCGGACGGTTTGACTTGCTCACGCCTCCATCGAGATCGAGCCCGCTGGTGGAAAAGCCGTCGGCGCCGTCAGGCCCTGCCAGCAGGGAATAAGCGAGCGCGACGTCGCGGACGCTGCGTGCCATCGGCCCGACATGCCAGAAGCGGCGCGGCACCCGGGGCCAGTGCCCCGTCGCCGGCACGCGGCCGTGGGTAGCCTTGAACCCGACGACACCAGTATGCGCAGCCGGGCCGCGCAGGGAGATGGCGACGTCGCTGCCCAGGCCGAGCGGCGACATGCCCGCCGCGATGGCCGCGGACTCGCCACCACTGGATCCGCCCGGGGTGTAATCGAGGTTCCAGGGATTGTTCGTTCTGCCCGACAACAGATTGTCGGTCTCGACCGAATAAGAAAATTCCGGCGTGTTGGTCTTCGCGAGGAGGATACCGCCGGCAGCTTTCAGCCTCGCCACGACGGTGGCATCGGTTTTGGCAACGCGTCCCTTGAAGATCGGCGAACCACGCTGCGAAAGCATGCCCGCCGCGTCGAGTGCATCCTTGGCGGTGAACGGAACGCCATGGAGGGGGCCGACTTGCTCGCCCGACCTCACGGCCGCCTCGGCCCGCTCGGCGGCTTCCAGCGCGCCGTCGGCCAGCGCCACGATGGCATTGACCTTGGAATCGACCTCGGCGATGCGATCGAGATGGGCCTGCATTACCTCAACCGGTGAAAGCTCCCGCTGAGCGATGAGTTCGGCCATGCGGCTCGCGTCCATATGGATGATGGGATTCGTCACGTCATTTCTCCTACCTATCAGTTGGTAGGTTCGAATTTAGGGGTTAACTTTCGGACTTCAACCCCCTATCTAACAATTGGTAGTCTATTCCGAAGTGAGTGCGATGAGTGAAAATGCCAGAGAAGCGATCCTTGCGGCGGCACGCCGGACGGCACAGTCACACGGCTATGCCGGCCTGAACTTCCGCGACATCGGCGCTGAAGTCGGCATCAAGGCCGCGAGCATTTACCACTACTTCCCCAGCAAAGCCGATCTGGGCGCGGCGGTCGCGAAGCGCTACTGGGAGGATACGGCGGCGGAACTCGAAGCTCTTTCGGCGAAGGCGGGTGATCCGCTGAAGGCGCTCCGTGCCTATCCGGGACTTTTCCGACGATCGCTCGAGGCGAACAATCGGATGTGCCTCTCCAGTTTCATGGCGGCCGAGTCAGACGACCTGCCGGACACGGTGAAGACCGAGGTGCAGGCTTTCGCCGACGTCAATGTGGCATGGCTCGCCAAGATGCTCTCGGCGGCTTCCCTTCCGAAAAGCGAGAGCGAGACAAGGGCTCGCGCGATCTACGCCGCCATTGCCGGTGCGCAACTCATCGCGCGGAGCCGCGCAGACCTCGGTCTTTACGATGCGCTGGTCGATAGCTTTCGCCGATCCGGCCTGATCCCGACTTGACAGTCCTGCAGACTGCGAGCGGGTGAGCGTCTGCCTTCCGTCGATTGTTCCGACCCTAGGGAAGAATCTCGAAAGCCAGAAATTGCGTGATCTGGTCCGGATTGAAATTGTTGTCGGAGACCAGCACCAGGCTCTGATGGCCGTCGGGCAAGGTGGGACCGAAGCTGGCGCCCTCGATATTGTCGATGAAGGGAAGCGCCTTGGAGCCGAGCTCCGGCAGCTTCGAGAGATCGAGAATGAGATGCTTCTGCATCGGCTGGTACTTGGCGCCGGCGAGGGCGGGCAGGGTGCTGATATCGGTCGCGCCCGCCATATCCGCCTCGTAGATCCGGATATACATCGTCCAATGATCGCCGGCGCCCTCGACGCCGGAACGCTCCACCACCAGTAGACGGTCGTCTCCCAGCGCCAGGACCTCGCTGACGCCGTTGTCGCTGTGCTTGCCCGCGGGCTTTCGCTGGATCGGATCGAGCGGATAGGCATATTGGCCGAGCACATGGCCCTGCAGGTCGAATTTGGTGAAGCGCGCGACCGCGCCCGCATCGGTGGTCGCGATCGACCCGTCCTGATAGAGCGCGGTCTCCATGCCCAACCAGAGCGCGGCATGCGATGGCGTGAAACTCAGCCCTTCGAAGCTGAGATTGTGTCGCGGCCCCAGCTCCCGATCCTTATGGATCTGGAACATGGGCGGCATGGGCATCTCACCGCGATAAGCGCCGTCGAGGCCGCTTTCCCGCATGAAAGGCGAGAGGCCGAGCTTCCGGTCGCCTTCGCTGGCCCACCAGAGGGTCTTGCCGGCCGCATCGAAGCGAATGGCCTCCGGGTCCGGAACCTCGCCGCCCGCGGCGTCGTTTGGGTAAGGCTTGCCGTCCGGTCGCAGAAAAGTGACCGCTTTCTCGAGGCTCACCTTGGGAGCTCCATCGGCGAGGTCGATATGGCCGAGGTAGAAGCGGGCCGGTGCGTGATCGGATTTATCATCGCTGATCATCACCCAGCGTCCGGATTTCGGATCGTAGTCGATACCGGACAGTCCGCCGACCAGCGTGTGATCGACCTCAAGGTCATTGGGCAGGGTCGCGGCGCCCAGGAACCGCAGGGAATCGATGTGAAGCGGGTCATCGGCCCAGGCCGGCTTGCCGATGGCGGCGGCGAGCAGGATGCAGGTTGTTGAGAGGGCGCGGAGGGTCGGGATGCGGTTCATGACAAAGCCCCGGAACTGGAAGGGAAAGAGCGGGATGGATATAAAACCACCCGATGGTTACCCTGCCGTGAAGCTCCCGGCGCTGCCGCGCGAAAGTTAACACTTGGCTGTTCATGGGGTCCTGTTCCTGCTAGAAACCAGGCATAAGGCCGTGGGGGATGCGGATTCATTGCGCTGAAAGGACTAAGTCACTTGCCCCTTCGACTTTCATCCCCAATTTCGCAGATCCCCCTCATGCACCGTTTCATACGACCCTTAACGCTGCTTCTGCTGCCGGTTGCTTTAACCGCGTGTCAGGCTGCCGGGCACCCCGCCGCCGCCGATGGCATCTTGGATGGCACATCCAGATGGTCTTCCGCCGGGCTTTACCTGGCCGGCCAGCATGCTGTCGAGGTCGGCGACATGAAGACCGCCGCCGACTTGCTGCCGCTGGCGCTGAAGGCGGATCCGGGCAATGACCAACTGGCGCAGCGCGCGCTCGTGGCATTGATCAGCGATGGGCGGATCGATCAGGCGATCAAGCTTGCCCATGACAATATCAAGGACGATCCGAAATCCCCCTTGGCCGGGCTCATGCTGGCGGTCGAAGCGATCCATGACGGCAAACCGGACAAGGCACGCAGCCTGATCAACGGCATGGGGCAGGATACGGTCGGAAAAGTGGCGACGCCGCTGATCCTCGCCTGGCTGACGCTGAAGGAAAAAGGCATCGATGCCGCGCTTGCTGATCTTCAGCCGATTGAGGCGGTCGATGGATTGAAGCCGCTCTCCGAGGCGCATTCCGCCATGATGGAGGAAATCGCCGGCCGGCCCGATGCGGCGGCGAAGCGGCTCGCCGGTTTGATCAGCGACGATCGCATCACCTCGCATATCGTCGAGATCTATCTCGACCTGCTGCATCGGCAGGGCGACAACAAGACCGCCGAGGATGTGCTGCAGAAATTCCGTGCGCTATCACCCGAAGTGAGCGGCGCCATGGCGGATGTGCTGGAGCAGAATCTGAAACAGCCGGCTCCCAAGCAGCCTCTGGTCGACACGCCGGAAAAGGGCGTCGCCGAGGTGATGTTCGACATCGGCGGCCTGCTGCGTTCGGACAAGCTCAACGGCCAAGCCGTGCTGTTCAGCCGGCTGGCGCTCTATCTCAATCCCGATCTCGGCATCGCCAAGCTGCTGGTCGGCAATCTGATGCAGGATAGCGGGCATCTGGACGCGGCGATCGACGCCTATAAGTCGATCCCGACCTCGTCCCCCTATCGCTGGAGCGCGCAGCTTGCGATCGCCGATTGTCTGCGCGATTCCGACCAGACCGACGCCGCCTTGAAGCAGCTTCAAGACCTGGTGACGACCAATCCGTCGCGCTCCGACGCCGCGATCTCGCTCGGCGACCTGCTGCGCCGGGAGAAAAGGTTCGACGAGGCCGCCACCGCTTATACCACGGCGATCCAGCGGATCAGCACGCCCGGCCCCGAGGACTGGGCCGTGTTCTATTTCCGCGGGACGGCTTACGAGCGCGCCAATCATTGGGACAAGGCAGAGCCGGATTTCCAGCAGGCGCTGAAGCTCTCGCCGGATCAGCCCTATGTGCTGAACTATCTGGCCTATACCTGGGTGGACAAGCGCGAGCACCTCGACCAGGCGCTGAAGATGCTGGAGAAGGCGGTCGATGAGCGCCCGGAGGAGGGGTTCATCGTCGATAGCCTGGGCTGGGCTTATTACCAGCTCGGCAATTACGACAAGGCGGTGGGCTATCTCGAGCGTGCGGTCGAATTGCAGCCGGAAGATCCGACGCTGAACGATCATCTCGGCGATGTCTATTGGCAGGTTGGCCGCAAGGCGGAAGCGCGCTTCCAGTGGAACCGTGCGCTGAACTTCAAGCCGGATCCGGATCAGATCGGCCTGATCGAAGGCAAGATCCAGCACGGCGTGCAGGCACAGCCCGCCAAGACCCAGCAGGACGGCTGATCGGCCTTCGATGAAAACCGGAATTCGGCGGAGGGGTGGACGTCGAATATCCGGTTTCGACGATCTCCGCCTGGTGGTTTTTCGTTTCGATGCTGGCGCGCGCCAAGATCAATCTCTATCTGCATGTCGTCGGCCGCCGCGCTGACGGCTATCACCTTCTCGACAGCCTGATCGTCTTTGCCGAGGCGGGCGATGTGGTCGCGGTCGCGGCCGCTGGAGATATCGGCCTCGCCATCGATGGGCCGTTTGCCGCGAATCTCTCGGCGGATGCGGACAATCTGGTTTTGCGCGCGGCCCGAGGCCTTCGCGACCTCTGCGGAACATCGTCCGGCGCGGCGATCACGCTCACCAAGAATCTTCCCGTGGCTTCCGGCATCGGCGGCGGCTCCGCGGATGCAGCCGCCACATTGGCGGCCTTGATCGCGCTGTGGAAGGTGTCGCCCGATCGCGGCGCCTTGGAGAAGCTGGCATTGAGCCTCGGCGCCGATGTGCCGGTCTGCCTTGCCGGAAAACCGAGCGTGATCGGCGGCATCGGCGAGATCGTGACGCCGGCGGGTGCGATACCTGAGACGCATGTGCTGCTGGTCAATCCCGGTGTCGCGACCCCGACGCCCGCGGTCTTCAAGGCGCGCGAAGGCGATTTCCTGTCAGCCGCCACCTGGAAGGCCGTCCCGGGCAACGTGCATCAGCTGGCCGAGGCGCTGCGGCAATTCCGCAACGACCTCACCACGCCGGCCATCGCCGTCACGCCGATGATCGAAAAGGTTCTGGCGAGCATTACGGATACCCGCCATTGCCTGCTCGCGCGCCTGTCGGGAAGCGGCGCCACTTGCTTCGGCCTCTATGCCACGGCTGGCGAGGTGGAGGCGGCGCGGCGGAAGATCGCCGCCGAACAACCGGACTGGTGGGCGGTGGCGACACGCCTCGCCGTGGAATAGAGCATGGCGGCCGGTGAATCCCGTCTGGTCGGCACCGCCGGATTGCTCCTGCTGGCCATGCTTTGGGGCACCATGGTGCCGACCATCACGCATCTGCTGAACACCTGGGATCCGGTCTTCCTGGCGGCGATCCGCTATCTCGGCGGCGGCCCCGCCTTGCTGCCGGTTTTGTGGCTGATGGAACGCGGCCGGCCGCGCCTCGCCGCCAATCCGGCCTCCTGGCGCGTGCTGCTTCTGGGCGTGGTCGGCATCGGCGGCTATGCCGGCCTCTACACCATGGGTGTCGACCATTCCAACGCCGTGACCGCCGCGATCCTGAGCGCGGCCAGCCCGGCCGTCGCAACGGTGACCGATCGCGTCATCTTCGGGCGCAAGCTCGACCGGCGCATGATCCCCGGGCTGCTGCTCGCGATCTGCGGCTGCGTCACGGCGACTGTGGATTTCAACCGCGCCGGAAGCCCCTTCGATCTGCGCGGCGGCGAGATCCTGATCCTGCTCGCCTTCACTTGCTGGTCCTGGTACTCGACGGCGGCGCAGCGCTGGCTGGCGGGCTGGTCGCAGCTCCGCATTTCCGGTGTCACCATGACCATAGGCGGCGTCGCCCTGACGTTGCTCTATCTCGCGCTCGGCGCCGCCGGTGCGATTCCATTTCCGCCCCCTTTGCCGTCCGACAAGACCGACACCATGGTCCTGCTCTGGCTGATCCTCGCTTTGGTCTCGATCGGCGTGCTGCTGTGGAATTTCGGCGTGAAGCGCAACGGCGTCGTCACCGCCAGCCTCTATCTCAACTTGACGCCGATCGTCGCGATCCTGATCCTGGCGCTGGGCGGCACCGCGCCGAACATCCAGCAGGGTATCGGCGGCGGCATGGTGATCCTCGGCATTCTTTGGGCGGAACTCGCGACGATGCGAAAGCACGCAATTCCGGCCGGGATCGACGAAGCGCCTGGCTTATAGAAATAGAAACGGGAGGCGATCGATGGCCGTTCAGCACTTCAAACGTTCGGCGATGAAATTCGAGACCTATGGCGGGCCTCCCGGCACGGCGACGATCAGCCGCCTGGTGGGGCCGGACATGTCCACCACGATGGGCGTCGGCCTCGCGCAGTTCGACGGCTGTTCGATCGAATGGACGGTGCTCTATGACGAGATGATCGTCGTCATCGAAGGCAAGTTCCGGCTGAAGACCCCGGAAGGCACCATCGAAGCCGTTCCCGGCGACGTCATCTGGCTCCCGGAAAAAACGCCAATCGCCTATGAGGGCGAGAAGGCGACCGTCTGCTACGCGCTCTATCCCGTGGACTGGCGCAAGCGGCACAACCTCTAAGTCGGGCTATAGCGCGTCACGCTCGGCTGCGCCGGTAGAAACGCTCCTGCCTTGCCTTGTTGCCGTAGGCATCCTGCCGGCAGAAGCGGCGCCTCTGGTTCTTGGTGCGGTCGATGAACAGCCAGGTGCAACGCTCGCATTGGCGGAGCTGCGACGGCTTCTCGATCCAGGCCTGGGCCGCCGCGGCGACCAAGGCGGGCACCACCGACGGCGAGAAGGTGGCGGATGCGCTGCGCACCAACACCATCCCCACCGTGATCGGCGATCTCGGCTGGGATGAGAAGGGCGACCTCAAGCAGATCCGCTGTTCCTGGTTCATCTGGCATGACGGGAAATACGCCGAAGAGCCGATCAACTGAGCGCGTCCCCCGCGGTCTCCCCGCAAGGCCCGGACTTCGGTCCGGGCCTTTTTCATTTCGAAAATCGATGCGCGGGCTTGCCGCGTTCCGGTTGGCGTGATACTTAAGTATATGCTTAACCAATCGGCGCAGCTCGATCAGATGTTCCAGGCGCTGGCGGATCCCAGCCGGCGGCTGATGGTGGAGCGTTTGTGCCGCGGCCCGGCTTCGGTCAGCGAATTGGCGAAGCCGTTCGAGATGTCGCTGCCCGCCGTGCTCCAGCATCTCCAGGTGCTGGAGCAGAGCGGGTTGGTGAAGACGGAGAAGCTGGGGCGGGTTCGCACCTGCAGCATCGACCAGAAAGCCATGCGCAATGTCGAGCAATGGATCGCCGCGCGCCGCGCCATTTGGGAGAAGCGCCTCGACCGGCTCGGCGAATATCTCGCCAGGCAGGCCGAAGACGAAAAAAAGAAGTGAGAAGGTGAACGATGACTTTCAAGCTCTATTATCATCCGCTCTCGTCCTACTGCCAGAAGGCGGTGATCGCGCTCTACGAGAACGGCGCGCCCTTTGAGCGGGAGATGGTCAATCTCGGTGATCCGGAATCCCGCGCGGCCTTCTTGAAGATCTGGCCGATCGGCAAGTTTCCCGTTCTGCGTGACGAAGCGCGCGGCAAGACCGTTCCGGAATCGACGACGATCATCGAATATCTCGACCAGCGTTATCCCGGCAAAGCCCGCCTCATTCCGGAGAACGCAGAGGCCGCCGGAGAGACGCGGTTCTGGGACCGCTTCTTCGATCTGCATGTGCATCACCACATGCAGAAGATCGTCGGTGACCGGCTGCGGCCGTCCGACAGCAAAGATCCGTACGGCGTCGAGCAGGCGAAAGCGGCGCTGGCGACAGCCTACGGTATCCTCGATCGCGATCTCGGTGGGCGAGAGTGGGCGAACGGAAGCGGATTCAGCATGGCGGATTGCTCCGCCGCCCCGCCGCTGACTTTCGCCAACATGTTGGTGCCGTTTACCGCGCACGCCAATCTGCATTCCTATTTCGACCGCCTCCGTGCGCGCCCTTCGGTTGCCCGTGCTTGGAAAGAAGCGGAACCCTATCTCGCTCTTATGCCGAAGTGATGGAATCCAAGATGGAACGCAAAGTCACTCACGACACCTTCCGCATCGAGCGGCAATATGATGCCACGCCGACGCGCGTCTTCGCCGCCTTCGCCGCCAAGGAGGCCAAGAGCCAATGGTTCGTCGGCCCTGCCGAATGGAAGAAATCCGATCACAGGCTGGATTTCAAAGTCGGCGGCAAGGAGCACTTAAGCGGCGGCCCGGTCGGCCAACCGCAGCATCATTACGACGCCACGTTCATGGACATCGTGCCGAACGAGCGCATCATCACCACCTATGAGATGCATATCGGTGATCAGCGCATCTCGGTCTCGGTCGCGACAGTGGAATTGAAACCGGCGGGGAAGGGCACGCGCTTCGTCCTCATCGAGCAGGGCGCCTATCTCGACGGCTTCGACACCCCGAAGCTCCGAGAAGAAGGCACCAGCGTGCTGATGAACCAGCTCGGCGACTGGCTGAAGAAGAGCGCCTAGGAAAGGGCTCTTGGCCGACAGCTCTCACCCCAAGTCGGGGCGGGTTGGCTTGGGGTTGTGGCGAATGACTCTACGGGCGTCGATCTGCTTGCTTTGTCTCCGGCATGAAAAGCCAGACAATAACAACCGCGACGCACCCGATCAGGGCCATGACGAGGAAACCGGCCGTGCGGCCAAAGCTCTCCGCGATCAGGCCGAAGAGTGCGGTGCTGATGGAGGCGCCGATGCCGGACGTGACGCCCACGAGGCCTTGTGCCAAATTGAACCGGCCGGTGCCGTTGGTGAGGTCGGCAACGATCAGTGCTTGCAGCACACCGAGTACAGCCCCGCTGATCCCATCAAGGATCTGCACGGCGAGGAGAAGTATCGGGTCGGTGACCAAAGCGAACAGCAGGACCCGGACCGCCAAGGCGCCGAACCCGATGAGCAACAATGGGTGGCGCCCCCAGGTTTGGGCCTGCCGACCCGCCCATGGCGCCCACACGGCGACCAGGATCTGGGGCACGACGACCAGTCCGGATATGATGAGCGCGGAACGACTTCCCTCGCTACGGGCAAGGGTTCCGCCAATCAATGGCAATATTGAAGCATCGGCGAGCTGAAACAGGAACAGGCAACCCGCAAAGATCAGCAGGTGGCGGTTCTTCCAGAGTACCCCGCGTTCGGCTCGAGGAGGCTCTGTGGAGTGGCAATTGGGTGCGCCGCATGAGCGGCCAAAGTGAATGTCTCTGGCGCGGATGCGGGTAAGAGCGACAAGCGCCGGAAGCACGAGCAGGGCGGTTGTGACCAGGATATCGCGGTTCGATAAAAAATATCCGAGGAGGCCGAAAATTCCCGCCGCGACCAGGCTTCCGGTGGACTTGAACCGCTGATTGCGCCCGAGCCGATCACTCAGCAGGCGGTGGCCGACAAGACCGAGGCTTATGGCGGCGATACCCGGTCCGAGAAAACCCCCAGTGATTCCCTGCAGCACCAGGGCTGCCGAAACGGGGAAAAATTCCGGCCAAAGGGCGATGACGATAGCGCCGAGGCCGACCATGACGGCGCCTGCGGCGACCAGAAGCCTTTTCGACTGAACGAGATCAAGAAGCTCGCCCCCTGGCAATTGTGCCAGCAGCCCGGCAACGCCGCCGGCGCTCAACACAAAGCCGATCCTCTCCTGTGACCAGCCCTCAGCCCCGAGAACGAGTGCGACGAAAGGTCCAAATCCGGCCAGGACGCCCGCCACAAAAAAATTCACTCCGTCGAGAGCCCGCAAGCTCTGGCCGGATGGCGCGCCGCTTCCATCGAACGATTGTGCTGTGGCGATCGTCAACTGAGTATCCCTGGCCGGTGTCCCTGGTCCGTAAAACCAATCATGCCTGCCTGCGCATCCACGCCGACACCAGCTGTTGGATGGGATATCAACGCTCGCTTATGGCAGCTGGTGCCGTTCGCTGCGGTGCGGAATCCGACCCGCTATCGGCGCATATCGGGTGTCGAGTGACAATCAGCGTGTTTTGTGGCGGCGCGCCCTTGAAGCGCCAGGATCCGGTTGGTCCAAATCTAACCATAGTTGGCAGGTAGAACTTCCGGTGCGATCGCCTTGGGGAATCTATGCGCCGTCGGACCAGTGTTGCGAACCTCGTTCTAGCTGCGTGTCTCGTCACCTTGCCAATGAAAGCGAGAGCAGAAGAGCTATCGCTGAATCTCGCCGGGGCGGTCAAAGCGTTTCAGGAGATGATCGCTTATGTATCTTCCCGCCGGGCGAGCGACCAAGGGCCAAAAGAATTTTGTATCGGCCTCGAAGTTATCCCGGAACCTGTCGACCAGCCTGGGTTGGGCGATCTTCCACAGGCAGCATTCAAAAAACTTCAGAAATCTTTGGGCCGGGCGGTTCTGCACCCCGCGTCCCAATGCGTAATATTCGGGACGGCCGCCGCGTTCCAGGGGCGGGAGGCTATGCTGCTGACTTACGGGGATTCCGATGCGGAGATTGATGAGATTCTGAGGGGTCGCGGTATCGAAGTTCCCAAACCCCGTTTATCCTTTGAGCCTAACCGCATGGCTCCAGTTGGCTTTCCACAGTCATCTTCTCCAATGGACGCTCGCCCAGATGGCAGGATGCGATGGGATGGTTACGGACGGATCGGGAGCGGTTGTGGCGCGCGCTCTTACGATTTTTCTGGTGATGCCCGCAACGTGCGGATCCTGAGCGTGTGGCGAGAGCCGCAGATTTGTTGACTTCAAATCTCCGCCGCCACCTTCAATCCCTCGAAGACCGCTTCCTCTGCAGTGCGGGGCGTGAGGCAGTCGCCAATGAGGTGGACTTCGCCGGCATAGCCTTCGAGCTCGACTTCGAGATCGGCGACGCGTTCGTGGCCGAGCGAAGCGACCAGCGTGTCCACGCCTTCCAGCACGATCGCTTCGCCGCTGGTGGCGTGTTGCAGGTAAACCGTCTCGCCATCGACGCCGTAAAGACGCATCAACGGCAGCACCTCGACGCCGAGCTTGTGCAATTCGCCCGCCCAATGGTCGCGGACATATTGGTGGATGCGCTGGCCGGGCATGTAGCCGTCCACGGCGAGACGCACGCGGCAGCCGGAGCGGGCGAGCTTCTCCGCGAGGCCCATGCCGATCCAGTCGCAGCGCCAATCGGCGATGACGACCGAGGTGCCGACATTGACCTCGTTCTTGATCACCTGCCAGGCATTGACCACATGGCCGGTCTCGACGCCTTCGATCTCGCCGCTGCGAGGGCGC
>DASYDA010000122.1:0-2894 GCA_036499865.1 Dongiaceae bacterium
TGAGTCAGGCCGGGGATTGCGGCCTCAGCGCAGCTCCGGTTTGTGATGCGCAAATCCGACCCTCGCAAGACGGACCCACGTCGATGAGCTCCAACCGGACAGCCAAACCGAACGACTTCAATAAGGGCAACGGCTTTGGCACCGATAACCGCCAGGATGCCAACTCCACAGGACCAGCCGACCAACGGCAGAATGCCGGCGCGGCCAGTTCACGGGGTGAGGGCGGCGACAGGGGCGGCGGCAACCGGTCGAGCGGCCGACGCTAGGGTCTATCGACTTTAGGGCTTATCCAGGAACACTTCCTGCAGCAACGGAGCGCACCTCACGAGATGCGCTCCGAGTTCCTGGCCAATCCGGGGAACAGTCGAATGGGGATTCCACATAAGAAGCGTCGCCGTCACGCAGCCTTCACATTGCTTCCAGATGGAATCGAACTAGGATGGTCGGCAAGTCATTCGGAAGAGCATCCGCTTCGAAAGGCTGGCCCATGGCATTGAACTACGTCGGTGACATCGGCATCTACCTGCCCGATAGCGGCGCCATCAAGTTCACGGCGCTGAATGATCGTCAGGTGGTCGAATGCTACGCAACGGAAGCCGCGCTCGATGCGCTGGGCTGTACGCCGCGCGACGGCCTGCATGCGATGGTGGCGCGCTTCGAGGAAGTCCGATCGCTGTTCGAGCGGGTGGCCGATATCAAACACCGGTCGGCTGGAAGCTTCCGGATCGAAATCCACCGCGCCGATCTCGATAACCTAAAAGCGATTTGATCTCACGTCGGCCGCGCGTCGAATCGCCGGCGGCTATCCGAAAAACACCAGCGCCCGGAGTTCGATGCTCTCGCGCAGAAGCGTCGGTTCCGGGAAATTGGGATCCGCGAAAGCCGAATGGGCGCTGAATCGCGCGCGCACCGGGTCGGAATCGAACGTCTTGATCAGCACCGCTTCCGCGGGGGTCATTTCCGGGAAGTAGAACCAGAGCTGGTTGGGATTATAGGCGATCGCATAGGTTTCGCCGACCCGGTCGCGGTAAATGAGGTCGGAAGGCACGAGGTCTTCCGGTGCGAGCGTGGCGGCATCGCCGAGGGCCAGCGGCATATGCTGAAGCGGACCCTTGATCGGCCGCCAGACATTGACGATGGCGAAGCGTTTTTTCAGACGCGCCTCGGCTTCCTCCGGAGGAAGCAGGTCGCGCACGCGCTGCGGTCCCGATTTCAACGTGTAATCGTTATGCACCCGCTGCACCGGCTGGCGCGGCAGCACGACGCCGGCGGGCGGCGTAACGCTGGTGCGGATTGTATGGTCGAAGATCACGACCTTCTCGGCACCCGTCTCAGCCGCGAGCAGCGCCTCCGCCTCCGGGTAGTAATTCGCTCTTACTTCGGCATCGGCATAGAGGTTCCGTGTCGTGATCTGGTGATCGACCAGCGCGAAGCCTTCGCGGTCGAGCGAGAAGGAATCCGCGGCCGGCCTTCCGTTTCGGATGAAGACGCGATGCGCGCGATATTCATGCGAGCGGAGCGGCTGGCCCGGCGGCGGGTCGAATTGATAGTTGAAGGGTTTCCTGCCGTCCGCCGCGATGAAATGCAACTCCGCCTCGACTCCGCCGAGGGAAGCGCGGGATGGAGAAGCGTTCGAAACCGCAGCGGCTGACGAATGACCGGCCGATTGAAACATGTTTCCCTCCGCAACAAGGCATTGGCGTAGGATGCCACACCCTTAATGTGGCGCGGCTGGCGCCGGAGAAAAACGATCATTGCTCACAGGCCCACGAGAAAAACTAACAGCAGGCTCTCTGTGATGTGGGCGGATTCAGCTGGGGCCGGCCGGGCTGGCGACCGAATGTCCCGCCAGTCGATGGATTTTTCCGAATCCCGCCACCAACAGCGCCTCCGCGATCTCGAACCGGTAAACGTGAAAATCGCCGAATCCGGCATAGACTTCGGCCGAAGGCTGGGCCTCCAGATATTGTCGCCGATCTTCTGTGGTATCGGCGCGTTCGACTCTGCCGATCAGCGTCACCCGCGGCCCGGTCAAAGGCTCCGCATAGGTCAAGGTGCCGTCATAAAGCAGCGAGGCATGGGGATCGAGCTTCAGATTCTTCGCGTGGTCGCTCAGATCCGACAACAGCAGCAACGGGCTTCCGGCGGCGTCCAGGCCTGGCAGAACCAGGGAAACGAAGGGGAATCGGCTGCTTCCCCGCGCCGCAAGCGTGCCCAAATAAGCACGCTTGCCAGTGGCAAGCAGGCTCCGGACTTGATCTGCGGGCGCGTCTTGATCCTTCATGATTTCCCTTGAGTCCCAGGACGTTGGAGCCATATCGCCGGCATCGGTTTACTCTTTTGGGTGAAAGGAACCTCGAAACGGCGCAGTTTCGCCCCATTTCGGTCACCATTCGGCGGCAACCTTGGCCATCGCCAATCTTGATCGACCATTCTATAAACGTTCCCGGGACAAGGAGAAGCACCGTGGCTCAGGCCAACTCGCCGCAGACCATCGCCCTGGTCGATGATGACCGCAACATCCTGGCTTCGGTCAGCATGACGCTGGAGGCCGAGGGTTTTGCCGTCCGCACCTATACGGACGGAGCGGAAGCTCTGCGCGCGCTCACCAGCCAGCCGGTCGATCTCGCGGTGCTGGATATCAAGATGCCCCGCATGGACGGCATGGAGCTCCTGGAGAAGCTGCGCCGCTCCAGCGATCTGCCGGTGATCTTCCTCACCTCGAAGGATGACGAGGTGGATGAGCTGATGGGCCTCCGGATGGGCGCCGACGATTACATCAAGAAGCCGTTCTCGCAGCGTCTGCTGATCGAGCGCATCCGCACCTTGCTGCGCCGGGAATTGAGCCGTGGCGGCAGCCAGACCACCGGCGAAGCTCCCTTGGCGCGCGGCGA
>DASYDA010000123.1:0-1919 GCA_036499865.1 Dongiaceae bacterium
CTATCTTCCGGAATATCGGGCCTTGCGTGCCCAGGCGAAGGGGTTTCTGGATTTCTGCTTCAATCCGGATCTTGCCGTCGAAGCGACGCTGCAGCCGATCCGCCGCTTCGGTTTTGATGCGGCGATCCTGTTTTCGGATATTCTGGTGGTGCCTTACGGTCTTGGTCAGAAGGTCTGGTTCGAGGAGGGTGTCGGCCCGCTTCTGGAACCGATCGACGATGCCGACGCGTTGAAGCGGCTGGATATCGCGCGGATGATTGCCACGCTGCAGCCGAGCTATGAAGCCTTGCGGCGTTTGCGCACGGTCTTGCCGCCGGAATGCGCCTTGATCGGCTTTGCCGGGGCGCCTTGGACCTTGGCGAGCTATATGATCGAGGGCGGGTCCAGCCGCGATTTCGCCAAGGCGAAGCTCTGGGCCTATGGCCGTCCACAGAGTTTTCAAAGACTGATCGCGCTGTTGGTCGATGCCGTGACGGCGCATCTCGAAGCACAGATAGCAGCCGGCGCCGAAGTCCTGCAGATTTTCGATTCCTGGGCCGGCGCGCTCGACACCCCGGCGATGCGGCGCTGGTCGTTGCAGCCGATCCGGGAGATCGTGACGCGGGTGAAGCAACGGGCGCCGCATGTCCCGATCATTGTATTTCCCCGCGGCGTCGGGACCGGATATCGCGATTTCGCGGAGGCCGGCTTTGCCGATGCCTTGAGCCTCGACCAGGGCCTCGATCCGGTTTGGGCGCGGGATGCGGTGCAATCGAAAACCGCAGCGCAGGGCAATCTCGATCCGCGCTGGCTGGTGGTGGGCGGCGATGGATTGCGCCAGGCCGCCGAGAGCGTCATGGATGCTTTTGCCGGCGGTCCCCATATTTTCAATCTCGGCCATGGCGTGGTGCCGGAGACGCCGCCGGATCACGTCGCCGAACTGGTTGAACTGGTGCGGAGCCGGAAGTGAAGGGCGAACGGCGCCGCATCGCCGTGGTCTTGTTCAATCTCGGCGGGCCGGACAAGCCATCCGCCATTCGGCCTTTCCTGTTCAATCTCTTCAATGACCGCAACATCATCGATCTGCCGGCGATCCTGCGCTGGCCGATTGCACGGATGATCTCCGGCCGCCGCAACAAGCTGGCCACGGAGATCTATGCGAAGATGGGCGGCGGCTCGCCGATCCTCGAGAACACCCAGCGCCAGGCGGCGGCCTTGCAGGAAATGCTGGCGGATATCGGCGAGGCCCGGACCTTCATTGCGATGCGCTATTGGCATCCCATCACCGCAGAGACCGTGGCCGCTGTCGTAAGTTTCAGCCCGGACGAGATCATCCTGCTGCCGCTCTATCCGCAATTCTCCACCACCACCACGGAATCCTCTTATCGCGCCTGGCATGCCGAGGCCGCGCGGCAGGGTCTGAAGGTACCGCAGAAGCTGGTCTGCTGTTATCCGGTCGAGCCGGGTTTCATCGCGGCCTTGGCACGAACGGCAGAGACCGCCATCGAAGCCGCGCGCGCGAAATCCACGGCGCCGCTGCATGTGATATTTTCCGCCCATGGCCTGCCGCGCAAGATCGTCGATCGCGGTGATCCCTATGTGGCGCAGGTGTCTGCGACGGTGAACGCCGTCGTCGAGAAGCTCGGTCTGCCGAGCGATCAATGGCAGGTGGCGTTTCAGAGCCGCGTCGGGCCTTTGGAATGGGTGGGACCCGCCACCGATCAGGCGATCAAAGACGCGGCCGAACGCGGCAAGGCGATCGTGGTCGTGCCGGTCGCCTTCGTCTCGGAGCATTCGGAAACGCTGGTGGAACTCGACATCGAATACCGCCACCTCGCGGAAAAGCATGGCGCCGTCGTCTATGAACGGGCGCCGACGGTGTCCGTAGACCCGGCTTTCATCATGGGTCTCGCGCATCTCGTGCGACAAAGCCTGGCGCT
>DASYDA010000124.1:0-7151 GCA_036499865.1 Dongiaceae bacterium
GCGTCGAGGCCCTTCAGGACCTTGATCGAATCCGCGCCATAAGAACTGCCATTGCCATTCTCTTCGTTGGTCATGTCCGAATATCCAGTATCGTAAAGGGTCAGCCGAGATCGGGGGTGACCCGGGCTTCGCGTATCGTGAAGAATTGCGCCGTGTCGCGCAGCGGCCGGAACAGTTCGGCCTCGGTTCCGGAGAACCAGGTCTGCGCGCGCAGCCCCAGGATCTCGGCATAGAGATGGCGTCTGCGCTCGGGATCGAGATGGGCGGCCACCTCATCCAGCAGCAGCACCGGCGCCTCGCCGCGACGCGCCAGAACGAGTCGGGCCTGCGAAAGCAGGATCGCGATCAGCAGGGCCTTCTGCTCTCCGGTCGAAGCCTCGGCCGCGCGCAAGGAGGCCCGGCCGAGTTCACGGCCGATGAAGCTGACGGCGAGATCGCTGCGATGCGTGCCCCATTGCGTGATCCCCGAAGCGGCATCGCTCTCCCGCGCAGCCGCCAAACGGGCGCGCAGCAGATCCTCGGCCTCCAATGCAGGGCGCTCCCGCAGCGAGAGCTCAACCGCGCCGTCCACCGCGAGGTCGGCGCGCGGGAAGGGGCCGACCGCATCGCCCATCGCCGCGTTGAGCGCATCAACCGTTTCCAGCCGCGCGGCCGCGATGGCAACGGCTTGCGCCGCCATCTCGGCTTCGAGACCGCCCAGCCAGCGATCCTGCTCGGCGTGGTCGGCTTGCGGACCGTCGCCCCGCAGAATTTTCGCCCGTTCCCGCATCGCCTGCTCGTAAGCCGAAATCCGCGAGGGATGTTCCGGATGGATGCCCGTCGCAAGCCGGTCGAGAAACCGCCGGCGCAGTGAAGTGCGCTCGACGAACAGCCGGTCCATGGAAGGCGTCAGCCAGAACACGCTCAGAATCTCGGCCAGGGCCGCCTGGCTCTTCGCCGTCGAGCCTTCGATCCGGCAGAGCCGTCTTTCGCGGCCGGAACTTGTCCCGGAATTCATGTCGGACTCGCCGTTCTCCGCAGCCTCGTCGCGCGGGTCACGGCCGGTTCCCAGCGAGAACTCGCCGAGGCGCCCGCGATAACGCGCATGCACCGCCCAAGCGCGGGTTCCGGTGGTGCCGTGATTGCCGGCATGCCGGCAATCCACCTCGCGCAAACCGGCGCTCTTCAGGCCCGAACCCGGCGCCAGGAAGGAGATGGCTTCCAGAAGATTGGTCTTTCCGCTGCCATTCGAACCGGTAAAGACCAAGGGACTGAAACCGGCAGTGCCGGCTTCCAGCTCCAAGGTGAGGTCGCGGAAATTACGGAAGGCCGAAAGCGCCAGGTGTGAAATACCGCCCGCCGCTCCGGTTGTCTGCAGGTCAGCGACTGTGGGATCCCGGTTGGTTTCGGCCCCGGTGCGTCCCAAACTCACACCCGCATCGGCATCAAAACGTAGAGCGCCATGGCATCCGCCATATCCCGCATCAGCGTCGGCGCGACTGAATCGGCCAGCACGATCTGCATGCCTTCGCCTTCGATCTCATCGGCGATATCAAGCAGATAGCGAGAGTTGAAGCCGATATCAATGGGCGCGCCCTCGTATTTGACTTCCAGGTCTTCCGAGGCGCTGCCCTGTTCCGCGCTGGTCGCCGAGAGCGTCAACAGGCCGGATTTCAGGCTCAGTTTCACGGCCCGGGATTTCTCGCTGGAAATAGTTGAGACGCGATCCACCGCATCCCGGAACGACTTGCGGTCGACTTCCAGCACCTTGTCGTTGTTGGTCGGGATCACGCGGTGATAGTCGGGGAAGCTGCCATCGATCAGCTTCGAGGTCAGCACCACATCGTCGAAGGAAAACCGGATCCGGCTGTCGGAAAGGGAGACCGCCACGCTTCCGCTGGTCTCCTCGATCAGCTTGCGCAGCTCATTGACCGCTTTGCGCGGGATGATCACGCCCGGAATGTTCTCGGCGCCTTCGGGAAGCGGCATTTCCACCCGCGCCAGGCGGTGGCCGTCGGTTGCCACCGCGCGCAAGGCCTTCTGCTTGCCGGAGGCGAAAGCATGCAGATAGATGCCGTTCAGGTAATAGCGGGTCTCCTCGGTCGAGATCGCGAACTTGGTGCGATCGATCAAGCCCTTGAGGTCGCCGGCGGAGAGCGGAAACTGGTGTGCGAGCTCGCCGGACCCAGTCGCCGGAAAATCCTCCTTCGGCAGCGTGGCCAGGCTGAACCGCGAGCGGCCGGCGCGGATGGTCGTCTGCTGGCCGTCGGCCGAGAGCTCCATCTGCACCTGCGCCCCTTCGGGCAGCTTGCGCGCGATGTCGTAAAGCGTATGCGCTGGCACCGTGATGGCGCCGGGCTGCGACACTTCGGTCGCCACGTGTTCGACGATCGCCAGCTCCATATCGGTGGCGGTCATGCCGAGCCGGTCGCCCTTGGCTTCCAGCAGCACATTGGAGAGGATTGGGATGGTGTTCCGCCGTTCCACCACGCTCTGCACGTGTCCCAGCGAGCGCAACAAAGCGGTTCGTTCGATCGTCAGTTTCATAGCCCGTCCACTCTTCCCAGCTCGCCGGCTTTGCGCGGCAGCTCTTCCCTGCAAACCAAGTTTGACCGGCGGGATGCCGCCGGCGAACGTCCCGACTGCCCGACCAGATTATGGTCGATTATCAGCGGTTTATGACTTGCGTGATGCCCCCGAAACCCGGGCAGATGGGCCGAATCGGCCGAGCGAGATCAGCAAGTCCCGGATTATAGCAACTCGGGGTGGCCGCAACAGGGGAATTCTGCCGGAATCAGGGTCCGGATCGGGCCCTGGATCAGCCTTCCAGCATGCGTTTCAGCAGATCCACATCCTCGGAAAAACCGGCATCCGCGGCGCAAAGTTCTTCGACCTTTTTAACCGCATGCATGACCGTGGTGTGGTCGCGGCCGCCGAATTTCCGGCCGATTTCCGGCAGCGAGCGCGTGGTCAACTGCTTGGCGAGATACATCGCCACCTGGCGCGGCCGCGCCACCTGGCGGGCGCGCCGCGGCGACTGCATATCCGCCTGCTTGATGTTGAAGTGTTCGGCCACCCGGCGCTGGATTTCCTCGATCGTCACCCGGCGGTCATTGGCGCGCAGCAGGTCCTTCAGCAGCTCCTGGGTGGTTTCCAGGGTGATCGGCTGGCCGATCAGCGAGGCATGCACCACGATCCGGGTCAGCGCGCCCTCGAGCTCGCGCACATTCGACGAAATCCGGTGCGCCAGGAATTCCAGCACTTTCTGGGGGATCGGCACCGAGGCATGTTCGGCCTTGGTCTGCAGGATGCCGAGCCGGAGCTCGTAGGTGGTGGGGTGGATGTCCGCGACTAGGCCCCAGCCGAAGCGGGTGCGCATCCGCTCTTCGAGCCCCTGCAGGTCGGAAGGCGATTTGTCGGCGCTCAGCACGACCTGGCGGTTCTGGTCGAACAAGGCGTTGAAGGTGTGGAAGAATTCTTCCTGGGTCGATTCCTTGCCGATGATGAACTGCACGTCGTCCACCATCAGGAGATCGACCGTGCGGAACCGCTCCTTGAAGGCCATCGTGCTCTTGTTCCGGAGCGCGCGGATGAACTGGTACATGAACTTTTCGGCGGAGAGATAGATCACCCGCCGTCCCGGCTTCTTGCGCCGGATATGCCAGGCGATCGCATGCATCAGATGCGTCTTGCCGAGGCCCACACCGCCATAGAGGAATAATGGATTGAACGGCACTTGCTCGGCTTCGGCGACCCGAATCGCCGCAGCCTGGGCCAGCTCGTTGGATTTGCCGACCACGAAATTCTCGAAGGTGAGGCGCGGATCGAGATTGCCGCTGAGTTCATCGAGGCCGTCGGATTCAGCATCACGCAGGACGGTCGGCGCAGCGAGCGCCGGCGTTACCACGGTCTCCGGCAAAGCCTCGCCGGAATCCTCGACGGGCACTTCCGTCGTCATTGCGGAATTGCTGTTGGTGGCGTCGACGATGACTTCGACCGAGCGGATCTCGGGATCTTCGCTGGTGAACAAGGTCTTGATGCGGTCGGCATAGTGAGTCGCCACCCAGTCGCGCATGAAACGCGAGGGTACGGCGACGCGCAGGTCCGGGCCGCGACGCCCGGCCAAAGTCAAAGGCTTCAGCCAGCTCCGGAACGTCGCTTCGCCGAACTCCGCGCGCAGCCTGCCGCGGACTCTTGCCCACTGCGCATTCAATTGAGTGTCGGTGCCGAGTTCCGTCATAGAACCACCCCCCAAGCGACGCAATTCCGGGCTTCGCCCGGCAATAGTTTTAACCGTTCAGTCCCCGACCTCGTTAAGTCCAGGATCCCGTTCAATCTTGGATCCAGGGCAGCCCCGCGGCTTTCCAGCCACCCCGCTGGCCACGATGACTTGAGGCATCCTTATCACCCTCGAAACCCTCGGCGACGTTGTAGCAGCGTTTGAAGCCGGCAGCGGTTGCGGCCTGCGCCGCAGAACGCGATCGCGCCCCGCTGCGGCAGATGAACAGCAGCGGTGCATCGGCATTCGCACCGAGCTGCGGCTTCAGTTTGCCCACGAAATCCGGATCGATCGCCATCTGCGGATAAACTTGCCAGGACAGCAGCACTGTCCGTTTGCCGAGATTGCCGAGATCGGGAACGCCGACAAAAGTCCATTCCGGCTGGGTCCGCACATCGACCAGGATCGCCGCAGGCTCCTGCGCGAGAACTTCCCAGGCCTCTTTCGGCGAAATATCCCCTGCATAACTCATTTCAATCTCGTACCTCGCATTTCCCTTCGAACACTCAAAACGCCGGCAGTGCCACGCTCATCCCGAAGCACAGCTTCGGAGGACAACAGCTTCGGCGGACGGGAGTTTTGGACTATCCCAGACCGCCGAAAAGCTCGGGGTCGGGGACGGGGTATCGCAATTTGTGCGTGTCTATCCGGTAGAGCGGACCAATACCCAATGGTAGAGATTCCAACGCAGAAGACATGATGCGGCTAAAATACACCACATCGTGTCTTTTGTGCAACTTTACTGCGACTTTCAACACTTTGTCACTTTTCTCCGGAAAGCCGCCATATGTTGCATCAACCAAGGACGGCAAGTGCATGTCTTTCAGATCAAATTGTTGATTCTAATAGATTTCACTGCCGGAATTGCGATCAGTTATCGCTCTGACCGAACTCTCTTTGGCCTTGGGGATAACTCTACGCCTGGCTTTCCAAGCTGGCAATAAGTCCGAATCATGAACGTCAGTTGTGGAAAAGTGACAGTTCATTCTGTGGCGTCAGGGCAACAGTCATAGGCATATCACATGCCAAAAGCCCCTCGGCCCGTCACAACGAGGGGTAATGAAACTGTAATAGAGGGCTGAAAAAACAAAGAACCCGGCGCCTTACGGCCCGCCGGGCTCTCGGTCCAAACTGGGAGAGCTTAGAGCGCTTTGATCCGCTTGGAGAGGCGGGAAATCTTGCGCGACGCCGTGTTCCGATGCAGCGAGCCCTTGCTGACGCCGCTCTGCAATTCCGGCTGAGCGGCCTTCAGCGCCGCTTCGGCGTCGGTCCTGTTGCCCGAAGCGATCATCGCCTCGACATGCTTGACCGCAGTTTTGATGCGGCTGGTGCGCGCGCGATTGATCGCGGTGCGTTTGACCGTCTGGCGAATGCGCTTTTCGGCCGATTTATGATGAGCCATGAACGTAGATCCGGTTATCCGCTGGTTTTCAGGCGGCGGGTTATACAGGCGGGTTCCTGCCTCGTCAACCGCCGCACCGAGATCGGGAAGGGCCTCAACCGAAACGAAAATTTGTGGACTCGACCAGTTCGGAGGCTCATATACCGGTCCAGTGACGGAAAATCGGGACATGGCAGCGCTTCCATTTACCAAAATGCATGGCTTGGGCAACGACTTCGTGGTGCTGGACGCCCGAAATCGGACCCTCGCTTTGACCGAAGCGCAGCGCCGGTTGATCGCCGATCGGCGCTTGGGGGTCGGCTGCGACCAATTGATCACCCTGGAGCGGCCGAAGAGCCCTGGCGCCGATGTCTTCATGCGCATCCACAATCCCGATGGCAGCGAGGCCGGGGCTTGCGGCAACGCCACCCGCTGCATCGCCGCCCGCGTCATGCAGGAGCGCGGCGCCGATGCGATCGTCGTGGAAACGATTTCCGGCTTGCTGGAGACCCGTGGCAAGGACGGCCTGACTACCGTGGATATGGGGCCGGCGCTTCTGGATTGGCGCGAAATCCCGGTTCGGGAGGCCTGCGACACGTTGCATCTGCCTCTGGCGAACGGCCCGCTTTCCGATCCGGTGGGCGTCAATGTCGGCAACCCGCATGCGGTCTTCTTCGTGTCCGATGTCGCCGCGATCGATCTGCCGGTCCTGGGGCCGCAACTCGAACATGCGCCGCTCTTCCCGGAACGCGCCAATATCGAAATCGCGGAAGTAAGGGGGCCCGGAAGTCTGCGGATGCGGGTCTGGGAACGCAGTGCCGGCATCACCCGCGCTTGCGGCAGCGGCGCCTGCGCGGTGCTGGTCGCGGCGGCGCGGCGCGGATTGACCGGCCGTCGCGCCGAGGTCGAGCTGGATGGCGGCATCCTGGTGATCGAATGGCTGGAAAACGGCCATGTGCTGATGACCGGACCCTGGAGTGAAAGTTTCCGCGGCGAGATCGACCTTTTGCCGGATGCGTCATTGCGCATCGTGAGCGAGCGCGAGGCGGCGCATGGGTGAGACGCGTCTCATCACGCTGGGTTGCCGCCTCAACGCCTTCGAGAGCGAGGTGATGCGCGGCCATGCCGCGGCCGCCGGCCTCGCGAATACCATCATCGTCAATACCTGCGCGGTGACCGCCGAAGCGGAACGCCAGGCCCGTCAGACGATCCGCAAGACGCGGCGCGAGAATCCCGAAGCGAAGATCATCGTCACCGGTTGCGCAGCACAGATTTCGCCGGAGAAATACGCGGCTCTGCCCGAGGTCGATCATGTACTCGGCAACAGCGAGAAACTGGAAGCCGAGAGCTTTCTCCGCATCGCCAGCGGCGCCGATGTCGCGCGACTCCAGGTCTCGGACATCATGGCGGTCCGCGAGACCGCGGCGCATCTGATCTCCGGCTTCGCGGAACGGACGCGGGCCTTCATCGAGATCCAGCAGGGCTGCGACCATCGCTGCACTTTCTGCATCA
>DASYDA010000125.1:0-2685 GCA_036499865.1 Dongiaceae bacterium
CCTCTAAACTCCCGAAAGATGGTTCCCCGAAAGCGCAAGCGGAGGGGATGAAAAGGGAATGCGGTGAGATCGTTGCGAGACGATCGATTCCGCGGCTGCCCCCGCAACTGTAAGCGGAGAGCCGACGCCTCAAGGAGCCACTGGTCTTGGAGACCGGGAAGGCCGGCGTTCGGCGAAGACCCGCGAGCCAGGAGACCGGCCATCGGCGTTGCAACCCATGACCGGGCGGGGCGTCCGGAGGAATGAGATCGACTGTGCCTGTTCCACATTTGCTACCCAATCCCTTCGACGACCGGCCAAGCCGCATCAAAGCGAAAATCACCGCGATCTACGCGCTGCTCATCGTCGCCAATATCGGCGCCTGGGTCTGGGCCTGGATTGCCTTTGCCGGCCATCCGGCGCTGCTCGGCACCGCCTTCCTTGCCTATATGTTCGGCCTCCGCCATGCCTTCGACGCCGACCACATCGCGGCCATCGACAATGTGGTGCGCAAATTGATGCAGGAAGACAAGGCGCCGCACTCGGTCGGCTTCTTCTTCTCGCTGGGGCATTCCAGCATCGTGATCCTCGCTTCCATCGCGATCGCCGCGACGGCGGCGGCGATGCAGGATCGGCTCGACGCGTTTCATGACCTGGGCGGCGTGATCGGCACGACGGTCTCTGCGGTGTTCCTGCTGATCATCGGATTCGCCAATCTTTTCATCCTCAAGGGCATCTGGTCGGCCTTCGCCCGCGCCCGCCGCGGCGAACGCATCGTCGATGAGGATCTCGACGCTTTGCTGGCGGGACGCGGCCTGCTCGCGCGCATCTTCCGCCCGATATTCCGGGTGGTTTCCCGATCCTGGCATATGTATCCGATCGGCTTTCTGTTCGGCCTTGGCTTCGATACCGCGACCGAGATCGGCCTCCTCGGTATTTCCGCCACGCAAGCCGCACAGGGCATGTCGTTCTGGTCGATCCTGGTCTTCCCCGCGCTCTTCACGGCGGGGATGTCGCTCATGGACACCACCGACAGCGTGCTGATGACCCGCGCTTATGGCTGGGCCTTCGTCAATCCGATCCGCAAGCTCTGGTACAATCTGACCATCACGATTGCCTCGGTGGTCGTCGCCATCTTCATCGGCGGAATGGAGGCGCTCGGCCTCATCTCGGACAAGCTCGGCCTCGACGGCGGCTTCTGGAGCTTCGTCGGCGCGATGAACGACAACCTCGCCAATTTCGGCTATGCGGTGGTCGGCATCTTCATCGCGAGCTGGATCGTCTCGACCGTGGTCTATCGCGTCAAAGGCTATGACAGCCTGCAGATCGGTCAGTCTTAAGCCTCAGGCTTAAACCTCAGGAGAGCATGTCCTGCCGGACCGGACGGGACATGCTCTCGACGGCGCTTCAACCCTCGAATAGATGCGAGTGTCGTTACAATATAACCTTGTACTTCGGGGAAAAATTAAGCTAGTCAACCGCTTACTTTTTCACAGGGGTAATCCTTGGCATGATTCGGCTGGTCGTTCTGGCGCGATCGACGCTTGCATCGTTGATCGGCATCGTTTGCGTTTCGGCGCTTGTTCCTGCGGCTTCCGCGCATTCGAGCCCATCGGTCTCGCCTCAGAACGAATCCAGCGCCGCGCCGCAAGATGCAGGCGGCGCCGAGTATTCGGCGACCGTCGTCGTCGGAAAGGGGAACACCTTTCTGGGCCTGCTCGAGAACCAGCATCTCGATCGCGGCTATTGCCAGGCCGTGATCAACGCGCTCGGTCCAAAGATCGACGTGAAACGGTTGCATATCGGCGACCGCCTGAGCTTCAACCTCAAGGATGCAGGTCCGCTCAACGTCTTGCGATCGGTGCAGATCGAAACCCGCAAGGCGGCGCCCGTCACCATCGATCTCCCGCCGGAATTGTGGCAGGTGACGGTCCAGCACCAGGAGGTTTCGGGCGCGGTGGGCAAGAGCGTTCCCGCCTCTCTCACCAAGGCCGGGCTTCCCGCAACGCTGGTCGGTGAAATCGCATCGGCGATGAAATATGACCACGACCTCGCCGGGATGCTCAAACCGACATCGCAGTTCCGCGTCGCCTATGAGCAGGTGAAGCTCGGCCAGAAGACTCTGGCGAGCCCGGCGCTGCAGGACATGTCCCTGATGACCGGCAATCTGGAGCATCGGCTCTATGTCTACCGGGAAGGCAACAACAAAGCCCTGGTCGATGCCAACGGCAAAGGCGTCGCCTGGCTGCACTTCCAGCGGCCGGTCCTGAATGCGCGATTGTCCTCCCCCTACGGCTGGCGCGTGCATCCTGTCTTCGGCGATTGGCGGTTCCATTACGGGATCGACCTCGCGACCTCGGAAGGCACGCCGGTTTCCGCCGCAGCGGATGGAACCGTCATCGCGGCCGGGTGGCATGGCGATTACGGCCAGTTCGTGCGCATCCAGCACGGCCTCGGTGTCGAAACCACCTATGGGCATCTCTCGAAGATCGCAACGGCGCTCAAGCCCGGCGACCGCGTCAAAAGCGGCCAGGTGATCGGCGCCGTCGGCGAAACCGGCGTCGCGACCGGCCCGCATCTCTATTACGAGGTCGCCATCGGCGGCGAGCGCATCGATCCCTTGAAGATGCCGGCGGCGGTTCCCGTTTCGCTTTCCAGCAAGCAGCTCGCGAACCTCCATCAGCATATCGAGCAGTCCGCCCAGGA
>DASYDA010000126.1:0-10564 GCA_036499865.1 Dongiaceae bacterium
CAGGAAGTACTGGTCCGTCCAGGCCGAAACGTTCGAACTGGACGGCCCCATGGCCGGCCCTTCAGGAGGCTTCGGCGATCCGCTGTCCATGACCGACCCGTTCCGCTTTCAATTGCTCGGCAACCAGGAATGCCAGCTCCAGCGCCTGGGTGGCGTTGAGCCGCGGATCGCAATGCGTGTGATAGCGATCCGCGAGGCTGTCCTCGGTCACCGCCTTGGCGCCGCCGATGCATTCGGTGACGTCTTGGCCGGTCATCTCGAAATGGACGCCGCCGGCGTAAGAACCTTCCGCGCGATGCACCGCGAAGAAGCCCTTCACCTCGGAGAGGATGCGGTCGAACGGCCGGGTCTTGTAGCCGGTCGAGGACTTGATCGTGTTGCCATGCATGGGATCGCAAGACCAAACGACCTTGACGCCTGCGCGCTTCACGGCGCGTACCAAAGCCGGCAGCTTCGCGTCCACTTTGTCATGGCCCATGCGGGCGATCAGCGTAAGGCGGCCCGGGATGTTCTGCGGGTTGAGCGCTTCGATCAGGCGCAGCAGGTCATCCGGATCCGAAGTCGGGCCGCATTTGAGGCCGATCGGGTTCTGGATGCCCTTCATGTATTCCACATGCGCGCTATCGACCTGGCGCGTGCGGTCCCCGATCCACAGCATATGCGCCGAGCAGCCGTACCATTTGCCGGTCAAGCTATCGACGCGGGTCAGCGCCTGCTCGTAATGGAGCAGCAGCGCTTCATGGCTGGTGAAGAACTCGGTCTCGCGGATCTGCGGCGCGGTTTCCGAGGTCATGCCGCAGGCGGCCATGAAATCCAGCGTCTCGGTCAGCCGGTCCGCCATCTCCTTGTAGCGATGGCCGAGCGGGCTGTCGGCGACGAAATCCAGGTTCCAGCGATGCACTTTGTGGAGATCCGCGAAACCGCCTTGCGCGAAGGCACGCAACAGGTTGAGGGTCGCCGCCGACTGGTTGTAGCTCTGCACCAGCCGCTCCGGATCGGGTGTCCGTGCTTCCTTGGTGAATTCGATGCCGTTGATGATGTCGCCGCGATAGCTCGGCAGCTCGACACCGTCGATCACTTCCGTCGGCGCGGAACGCGGCTTCGCGAATTGGCCGGCCATGCGCCCCAACTTCACCACCGGCAAGGCGGCGCCGAAAGTGAGCACGACGGCCATCTGCAGCAAAACGCGGAAGGTGTCGCGGATGTTATTGGCGGAGAATTCCGCGAAGCTCTCGGCGCAATCGCCGCCCTGGAGCAGGAAGGCCTTGCCTTCCGCCACCTGGCCGAGCGCCTCGGTCAGCCGCCGCGCTTCGCCGGCGAAGACCAGCGGCGGATACCCGCGCAACCGCGCTTCGACATTCTCCAGCTTGCCCTGATCCGGGTATTCCGGCATCTGGCTGATCGGCTTGGTCCGCCAGCCCTCAGGCGTCCATTTCGCCGCCATGTTCAACCCCGCTCCCATTGAACTCTGTGGATAATCCAAGAGTTGGATATACGACGGTTGCCCGGGTGACGCAAAGGGTGCAATCGCAGAACTGACGTACCGAAAGCGCCGATGATTTTAATGAGGTAATCCAGATACTTAGAGAGCCAACCGCTGCGCCGAGGTTTCCACCGGCTCGGGCTCCGGCGTGCGCATGGTGACAAACTCCTCGGCCGCGGTCGGGTGGACCGCCACCGCCTGGTCGAATTGCTGCTTGGTCGCCCGCATTTTGACCGCGATCGCGAGGGCCTGAATGATCTCCGGCGCATCCAGGCCGACCATATGCGCACCCAGCACAACCTGACTCTCGCGGTCGACCACCAGTTTCATCAGCGTCCGTTCCGTGCTGCCGGACATGGTGTGCTTCAGCGGCTTGAAATTCGCCTTATAGACATCGAGCGGCTTGCCGAGCTCCCGCGCCTGCTCTTCGGTCAAGCCGACGGAGCCCACCGGCGGCTGGCTGAAGACCGCCGAAGCCACCGTGGTGTGATCCATCGCCCAGGGCTTCTTGCCAAAGACTGTATCGGCGAAGGCATGCCCTTCCCGGATGGCCACGGGCGTCAGATTGATGCGGTTGGTGCAGTCGCCGACCGCATAAATATTGTCGACGGCCGTCTTCGAATAGGCATCCACACACACCGCACCGATTTCATCCAGCTTTACACCCAACGCTTCGAGGCCCAGGTCGGCGGTATTGGGATTGCGGCCGGTCGCATACATGACGGTATCGACGGCGAAATGGCTGCCGTCCTTCAAGGTCAAGTCGAGACCATCGGCCGTTTTTGCTATGGCCGTGATGATCGACCCGGTGCGCAGTTTGATTCCTTTCTTGGTGAGCTCATCCGCCAGGAAATTCCGCACGTCGTCGTCAAACCCGTAGAGAATCTGGTCGCGGCGGAAGAACACGCTGGTCTCGGCGCCCAGCCCGTTGAAGATGCCGGCAAACTCCAGGGCGATGTAGCCGCCCCCGACCAGCGCCACCCGCTTCGGCAATTTGGGGAGATGAAAGGCCTCGTTGGAAGTGATCGAATGCTCGATCCCGGGTATCGCCGGACGCTCCGGCCGCGCGCCCGTCGCGATCAGGACAATGTTCGCGGTGAGCTTACGGTCGCCCGCCTCGACCGTATGGGCATCGGCCAGGCGAGCGCGGGATTCGATCAAGGTCACCTTCGAGCCGGCCAACAATGACTTGTAGATGGCGTTGAGCCGGTCGATCTCCTTGTCCTTATTGGCGATCAGGGTCGGCCAGTCGAATTTGGCGTCCGGGATCGACCAACCGAAGCCGGCGGCATCCGCGATCTCGTCATGCATATACGAGGCGTAGGAGAGCAGCTTCTTCGGCACGCAGCCACG
Source organism: Dongiaceae bacterium (assembly GCA_036499865.1). GTDB lineage: Bacteria > Pseudomonadota > Alphaproteobacteria > Dongiales > Dongiaceae > Dongia. Next base: position 2,837 of record DASYDA010000126.1, read on the forward strand.
GATGACGCAGGTTCCGCCGACCCGATAATCCTCGGCGATCGCCACCTTCGCGCCATAACCCGCGGCCATCCGAGCCGCCCGCACGCCCCCGCTCCCGGCGCCGATGACGAAAAGATCGTAGTCGTATTGTGCCATGTCAGCCCTCGAAACCACTTCGGGGCCGATCCTAGGCGGGCTCAGAGAATCCGGCAATGCTCCGGTTCGATGACGATTCCGACGGTTTCACCCTCGGCATGCGGTTTCCGCTGGAGCGAGGAGAGCGCGCGGACCCGCTGTCCGCCGGCGAGATCGATGTCATAGCGGGCGAGCGCTCCCAAGTAATCCACATCGGCGATGCGGCCGGAGAGCATTGCTCCATCCGTAGCGCCCAGCATGATCTTTTCCGCGCGAACCACGACCTTCACGGTATCGCCGGAGGCCACGGGACGCGCGGCCCCGCCGCCCACCAGCAAGGGGGTGCCATCCGGGAGGCGCACCTGGATCGTCTCGCCATGCAGTCCCGCGACCGTCGCCGTCAGGAAGTTGGCATTGCCGAGGAAGCTCGCCACGAATTCGCTTTGCGGATGCTCGTAGACCTCGTTCGGCGTGCCCACCTGCTCGATATGGCCTTTGTTCATCACCACCACGACGTCGGACATGGCGAGCGCCTCGCCCTGGTCATGGGTGACGAAGATGGTGGTGATGCCGGTCTGCCGCTGGATCTGCTTCAGCTCGATCCGCATCTCCTCGCGCAGATTGGCGTCGAGCGCGGATAAGGGCTCGTCCAACAGCAGGACATCCGGCTCGATCACGATCGCCCGCGCCAGCGCGATGCGTTGCTGCTGGCCGCCGGACAGTTCCGAGGGCAGCTTCTTATCGACGCCGGGCAGCCGGACGATCTCCAAGGCGCGGCGCACCTTCTCGACGATGGTTGGCTTCGGCACGTTGCGGTACTTCAGGCCGAAGGCGATGTTGTCGAAAATCGTCTTATGCGGAAACAGCGCGTAATTCTGGAACACCAGCCCGATATTGCGCTTGTGGATCGGGATATCGTTCACCCGCCGGCCATTGATGGTGATGTCTCCCGCTGTCGGGTTGACCAGGCCGGCCACCGACCGAAGGATCGTCGTCTTTCCGCAGCCGGACGGCCCGAGCAGCGTCAGGAACGTTCCTTTGTCGATGGAGAGCGAGACGCCTTGCACGGCGACGAAGTCGCCATAAGCCAGCGTGATGCTCTTGAGTTCGACGGCGTGGGTCATGCTACCTGCTGGCGGAGAAACCATAGAGACAATCATTGTGTGGCACCCCCACCCAACCCTCCCCCGAAGACGGGGGAGGGCTTTGCGCGATGTCTCCATCTTCCTCCCCCGTTTTCGGGGGAGGTGAGGTGGGGGTGCCACACACTCGGTACATCAGTGGATCACGCTCCCTTGGAGATGCGATCCCACTGCTTGGTCCAGTCATCGTTATGTGCCGCCCAGTAGTTCGGATCGCCGAAGGTGAGCGCCTTCATCTCGCCGGTCGGATCGTAGGCCGGCAGCTTGGTGATCTTGTCGGTCATCTTGATCTTGTTGGGATCGAGCGAAGGCGGATAGTTCTGGCCTTCGGCAACGGCGATTGCGGTCGCGGGATCGAGCATGAAGTTGACCAGCTCTTCGCATTCCGCCATCGGCGATCCTTTCAGGATCAGCATGTCTTCCAGCCAGGCATAGCTCCCCGGTGGATCCAGGTAACCGATCGGCGAGCCCTGTTGCTGCAAGGCGGCGACGCGGCCGGACCAAGCATCGGTGACGATGATCTCTTCCTTAGCGAGGAGATCCATCAGCTCGGCGCCGGAACTCCAATATTTCTTGGTGAGATCCCGGGCCTCGCGAACCTTCGCCCAGATCGCATCCATGTCCTTCGCATCGTTGGGATCCTGGCCGGTCTGCAAGGCCGCATACCAGACACGGGTCACCATGTCGCCATAAGCGCCGATCTTGCCGCTGTATTTCGGGTTCACAAGCAGCTTTGCACCCTGCTCCTTGGCTTCCGCCTCGGAGATGTGCTTGGTGTTGTAGGCGATGCCCGTGGTGCCGTAATCGTAAGGCGCGCTGGAAATCTTCGGTGTCAGCTTGCGGAACGGCGCGATCATCGCCGGCATCACATTGGCGAGGTTCGGAATATTCGCTTCGTTGATTTCCGAGGTCCAGCCGAGATCCACATACTTCTTGTAGTATTCGATGCCGGACGAATGCACGACCTGGTAGTCGCCCGGATTGGCGCTCTTGATCTTGGTGATCAGCTCGTTCTCGTCGTCGAAGGAACCCTGCACCACCTTGCGGCCGGTCTTCGCGGTATAAGGCACGAAGGCGTATTTGGCGATCGCATCCTGCACCACGCCGCCCCAGCCGTCGAAGCGGACCTGGGTCACATCGGCTAAGGCGCGCCGGCCCCAGCTCGTCATCACGCCCATGGAAGCCGCGGTGGCCGCCGTGAGGCCAAGGAAATGGCGGCGGTTGAGACCGTCATTGCCGTAAATTTCCTTCAGCCTCTCCAGGCGGCGTGTCGAACTCATCTTCATCTCCAGCACTCCTCTGTTTGTTTGGAATTTGTTTTAGGCATTGCTTTCGTTCTGGCGTCGGATCCTCAGCCGCGCGAGCGCGCCGCCCAGCAAGGGCAGACCGACCGTCACCGCGATCATCAACGCGCCCAATGCGTTGATCTCCGGACTGATGGAAACCTTCAGCATGCCGAGGATCTGCGTCGGCATGGTCTCGACCCCCGCCGGCCGCCAGAACACGCTGGCCGAGACGTTGTCGAAGGAAATCGTGAAGGCGAGCAACAAGCCGGCCAGCATGCCGGGGAGAATGAGCGGCATGGTGATCTCGCGGAAGGTCTGCAGGCGATTGGCGCCCAGCGACAAGGCCGCCTCCTCGTAGACGCGCTTCACGCCGATCAGCCGGGCCTGCACCACCAGCACCACATAAGGCAGCGAGAGCAGGATATGCCCCGCCAGAAGCAGGCCGTAATTCGGCTTCATGCCGACCGCGCGGTTGGCCAGCAGCAGTCCCACGCCTAAAACGGTCTCCGGCACCAGCACCGGGCCGACGATCAAGGCGTTGACCCAGTGCTTGCCGGGGAAATCGTAGCGGACCAATGCCAGGGCGGCCATGGTGCCGAACAGCGTGCAGACCACCGAGGTCAGCAGGCCGATCCACAATGATGTCTGAAAGGCGCGGACGATCGCCTCGTTATCCATCAGTTTCGCGTACCAATGCAGCGAGAACCCGGTCATGGGAAAGCCGCCGAATTGCGATGCATTGAAGGAAAGGATCAGCACCACGAGGATCGGCGCGAAGACGAAGAGATAAACGAGGAAAGTATAAAGCTTGATCAGCCACCAGCCGCGCGCATGATCGTTCATCGCGACAGCCCTCGATAGATGGTGGAGAGCCCCATATAACGGCTGTAGATCACCGAGACGATGCCCAGCAGGACCAGCAATACCACGGACAATGTGGTGCCCATGGGCCAGTTGAGTTCGGTCATGATGGTGTCGAAGATGAGATTGCCGAACAGCGAATCCTTGCGCCCGCCGAGGATCTGCGGCGTCACATAGCTGCCGGCGGCGAGCACGAAGCTCAGCAGCAGGCCGGCGCCGAGGCCGGGCAGCGACAGCGGCAGCGTGACCTCGCGGAAGGCCTGCCAATTCGTGCAGCCCAGCGAGCGGGCCGCGGAGATCAGGTTGCGGTCGATGCCGTCGAGGCTGACATAGACGTTGAGGATCATATAGGGCAGCAGGAAATGGATCATGCCCATGATCACCGCACCCTCGGTGTAGAGCATGGGGATCGGGTCCGAGATGAGTCCGAGGCCTTTCAGCGTGGCGTTGATGATGCCTTGCTCGCCCAGGATGTGAATCCAGGAAAAGGTGCGGATGGTGAAGCTGATCCAGAACGGCACGATCAGCAGCAGAAGCAGGAGCCATTTGTGCCGGAACCGCGTCATGGCGATGAAATAGGCCGGCGGATAGCCCATCACGGCGCAAAGCACCGCAGTGATCGCCGATACCCGCGCCGTCTTCCACAGGAAGCCGTGATAATAGGGATCGGAGAAGAATTCCTGCCAGTTGCCGAGATTGAAATCCGGCGTTTCGACGCCGGAGGTCTTGAAGGTGTAAAATGTGTAGGCGAACATGATGACGATCGGAATCATCATCAGGAATACCAGCGCGGCCAAAGTCGGTCCCAGAAGGAGCCACGGCCGCCGCCGCTCCGCAGCCGATAAGATGGAAACGGCCATCCCCTACCCCGTCAACTTTCCATCCGGTTTCTTTTTTTCCCAGGCCCTGTCTATCGCCGCGCTTCCCAGGTTATCCTGGCCTTATTGCCGTCATAATGCATCCCTGGGACAGGATGCGCAACCGAACCAATCCCGAACCAGAACTCTTGTAAGGTAAATCGATGTCCGGCCTCCCCTTTGCACGCATGCACGGCTGCGGCAACGATTTCGTGGTGATCGACGACCGCGCCGGCCGGTGGCACCGCCGCCGCGAGGAACTCGCCAGGGAAATCTGCGACCGGCGGAAAGGGCTCGGCGGCGACGGTCTGATCCTGCTCGAGAAGGCTTCGGATGCCGCCGATTTCCGCATGGCCTATGTCAACCGCACCGGCATGGACGGCGAAATGTGCGGCAACGGCGCACGCTGCGCCATCCTGCGCGCGGTGGAACTCGGCATCGCCGATCGGGCCGTTGCGATCGCAATGGCGACGGATGCCGGATCCATTCGCGCCACGATCGCCGGTTCGACCGTGACTCTCGCCATGACCGATCCCATCGATGAACGGCGCCCCATCTTGCTGGAGATCGCGGGGCGATCTTTCGAGTTCCACTACATCGATGCCGGCGTTCCGCATGCGGTCGCCTTCCTCAAGGACATCGCCGCGCTCGAATCTCTCGATCTTGAGGCCATCGGTCCCATCGTGCGGCATCACAGGGCCTTTGCGCCGCGCGGGGTCAACGCGAATTTCGCGGTTCCGCTGCCGGACGGATCGCTGCGCATGCGCACTTTCGAGCGCGGTGTCGAAATGGAAACCCTGGCCTGCGGCACCGGCTCGGTCGCCGTGGGTCTGATGACCCATCGCCGGTTCGGCAGCGGCGCCCCGGTGCTCATTCATCCCACCGGCGGCGGCCTTCTCGAGATCGGCTTCGAGCCGGCCGGAAACGCCTTCAAGAACGTAACCTTGAGGGGTCCCGCGGAAACCATCGCCGAAGGCGAGATCCCGGAGGCCTGGCTCGCCGCGCGCGGCCTCGTCCCCCAGGGAATCAGCGGGGCTTCAACCGGGTGATCTCGCGCCAGCGCGCATAGAACAGGAAAGCCGCGAAGACGAGTTCGATCGCGATCGGCAGGTAATCGACGGCGATATTGCCGGTGGCGATCGGGACCACCACGGGCAGCAGATATTGCCCGCCCGTCACCCAGAAGATCGCCGCCAGCGGCCAGTAGATGACCGCCAGATAGATCAGCCCCGCGACATCGGCGCGGGATCGCCATGGCCCGCAGCTCAGCCAAAGCAGCACCAGGAGATCGCGCAGCATGAAAAGCATCAGCAGCGCGAGGGACGCCGATATATGCCGTGATGCCGCATCCACCACGACGTGGAGCGCCTCGCTGCCGCGGCCCAGCGTCAGTTCCACGGTTTCGGGGAACGACCACCCGATCACCAGCGCCGCCGCCGCCGCGAAGACATAGCTGATGACCCACCAGGGCAAAGACGCGAGCGCCTCGGTCCAGCTTCCGGAGCGCACCGCGATCAACGCCCAGCGGTAACGAACCGGGTCCCGATGGTCGGCGAAGAACGAGAGATAGGTCAGCAGCACGAATCCCAGGAACGGCGAAACCAGCCGCGCAGCCGGGCCGAATTGCGGCCAGTTGCTGAAGCCGCCCGCCCCGATTCCCACGAAGATCAGGAACGCGGTCCAGACCCAGGGCAGGCTCCGATACTGCAGCTCGTTGCGCATCAGGCGGTAGGCCGCGACCAGCGCCCACAGGCAGTAGCAGGAGACCATGACGACGTGGAAGGCATCGACCTCGAACAACCAGCCGTACCAGGCGACCGCATGCCCGCTCTGGAGGAAATAACGCGGCTCTCCGAGAACCTCCCCGCGCGACAACGGCCCGTGGCTCAGGCTGTCGCGGACGACGAACCAGAACACCATCAACCCGCAGGTCTGCGCCAGGGTGATCGTCAATCGCCGGTGCTGCGCCGCCTTGCGCATCAGGATGAGGCCCACCGCGAAGGCCGTCGCATGGGCCAACAATCCGCCCACCGCGAATTCGAACAGGACCTGCATCGCGGTGCGGGTCGGGCTTTCGTCTTCACTCAGCCGTTTGCCGGCCCAGAAGACGATGAGCATGGCGATCGTGGCGCAGTACCACACGAAACCGTTGCTGCCGACCAGCTTGCCCCAGGTCATCTGCCAGGCGCCGAGACCCGACATGCGCTGGCTCTCCCAGGTGCCGCCGCTCACCTCCTCGGCCAGCGAATCCGCGACGCGCCGGGTTCCCCACAGGCCGATGATCAGCACGCCGCCGAACAGTTCCGCGACATTCTCTATGAGCTCGAAATGCGTATCGATGGCGGCCGTGAACGCGTAGACGAGGATCAGGGCCACCAGCGGCGCGACGATCAATCGCGACCAGGTGAATTGCAGGGAGATGTTGCGGCGGAATTCCGGATTGAAGATCACGGCCGTTTATCCCCCGCGGCACGCATCCGGGCGAGATAGGTGTCCTGTATCCGAGGTTTCTCGGCGGCAAACCCGATCACCGGCAGGCCGGCATCCACCAGGCTCTTCAACAGCGCCTGGCGCGCCGCAACGCCGCCCGTCGAGGTCAGCACCGCCGCGCGCTCATCGGCGCGATCGACGACGATGCCGGGCACACTGCCGAGGATGACGGCGAGACGCGGGTCCGGCACCGCCAGCTCGATCGAGAGCGTCACCTGTTCGGTGGCGGCGGCTTCCATCGCGCCGATCGGCGCGTGTTCCACGATCCGCCCGTCGCGGATCATCAGGATATGGGTGGAGTAGTCGTCGAGTTCGGCGAGGATGTGCGAGGAGACGATGATCGTCATGCCTTCCGCGCAAAGCGACTTCAGGGCAGCGGCGAGACCGATCCTGGCTTCCGGATCGAGGCCCGAAGCGGGTTCATCCAGCATCACGAAACTCGGATTGTGAATCGTCGCCTGGGCGATGGCGAGCCGCTGCCGGAGGCCTCGGCTAAGTTCGCCCGCACGCTGCTTCATGCGGTCGGCGATTTCCATCCGCTCGGCGGCGCGCTCCACCGCGGCGCGCCGGCGATTGCCGGGGACGCCTTGCGCCGCCGCGCGGTATTCCAGGCATTGCCGCACGGTCATCTCGTCGTAGAGCCCGAAGAAATCCGGCAGATAGCCCATGCGGCGATGCGCTTCGCGCGGATCCTCGTGAACATCGAGATCCTGCAGCAGAACCTTTCCCGCAAACGGACGATCAAGGCCCGAGCAGACCCGCATCAGGGTAGACTTGCCGGCGCCGTTGGGCCCGACCAAAGCCGTGATGGTCCCCGGCGTAATCTCAAAGCTGACGTCGTCGAGCGCGCGATGGCCCGGATAGTCGAAAATCACATGGCGCACGCGTATCATCGTCGAATTCCGGCGCTGTAAAACGAGAACGGCCGGTCATCCGGTGCGGCGTGAAGCCGCGCGAAGGACCGGCCGATCGTAGGTC
>DASYDA010000127.1:0-4830 GCA_036499865.1 Dongiaceae bacterium
CTTGTCGGTCCGAGAATGTGGTGATAGGACAGATGCTCCTCCAGTGTGATGTCTGCGGCGGGGGGCTGCCCACTTTCAGTGCTCGTTTTGCGTTCCGTCGCATGGACCCAGGGTGTGATCGTGCAATGGGTGTGATTGTGCAAGAGGGACCCCGATGAGCTTCTGGGGAACGATGATCGAGGTCTTCCCGCGCTTCATGCCGGTGCTGCTGACGGGCGCGCTGGTTGCCGTGGAGGTCGCCGCGGGTGCGCTTCTGACCGCTCTCTTGGGCGGGCTGGTTCTGGCACTCGGGACCTTGGCGCCGATCCGTGTGGTCCGCATTGCCGCGCGCGGATACATCGAGCTGATGCGCGGAACGCCGGCAATCACCCAGCTTTTCATCATTTATTTCGGCCTCGCGGATATCGGCCTCGGCATGCCGCCGATGGCGGCGGCGATCGTCGGCCTGGGTGCGAATGGTGCGGCATATCTTGCGGAGATCTATCGCGCAGGCATCGCCGCCATCCATCGGGGGCAGAGCGAGGCGGGGCTGTCGCTCGGCTTGCCGCCGGCCGATGTCATGCGCTTCGTCATTCTGCCGCAGGCGACACGGATCATGGTTCCGCCGTTCTGCAACTACGCGATCCAACTCCTGAAGGATACGTCGTTGGTCTCCGCCGTTGCGGCGCCGGAGATCATGTTTCGCGCACGCAATCTGGTGATGGAAACCTATCTCAGCATGCATGTCTATCTGCTGGCCGCCGTAATCTATCTCGCGGTCAGCATTCCCCTCTCGCATCTTGCCTCACGCCTGCAGCGCAATCTCCGGGGCGCGCACTAGATGGGAAAGTTCCTGCATGAGATGCTGGAGCATCTGCCGGAATGGGGCCCGCAGATGCTGGCTGCGGCGCTCCAGACCTTGGAGATGACGGCGGTTACCTTCGTGGTCGCAGTCCTGGTCGGAATCATCGTCGCGCTGTTGCGTCTCTCGCCGGTGGCCCCGATCCGTTGGGTCATGATCGGCTTTATCGAAGTCGGGCGCGGCACGCCGGCTCTGGTGATCTTGTTTCTGATCTATTTCGGCCTGCCCAGCGTTCTTCCGGCTCTGGAGTTCGATTCATTCACCGCCGCAGTGCTGGGGCTTGGCTTGCAAGGCGGCGCCCTGCTTTCTGAGGTGTTCCGCGCCGGCATCGAAGCGCTCGACCGTGGCCAGCGCGAGGCCGGCATTTCATTGGGCCTGACACCGGCTCAGGCCATGATCGACGTGATCGCGCCGCAAGCGATCCGGGTCGTGCTGCCGCCGGTCGGCAATTACGCAATCGGTCTTCTGAAGGACACCGCGATTGCCTCGATCATCGCGGCTCCCGAACTGATGCTGCGTGCGAAAGACCTGGCATCGTCGAGTTTCCTGCCCATGCATCTCTATGTTCTGGCGGCGCTCCTCTATTTCATCATGAGCTATCCGCTGTCGCTTGTCGTCCGAGGCCTTGAACTCAAGCTCGCGAGGGGCCGCCACTGAGGCGGGAAAGGAGGCGTCATCGAACACGCGCTCTCAAAAACATCAAGAACAATAGTAAACAATAGGGAGAACGACCATGCATAGATTCACTCAAACCGCAGCCGCCGCAGCGATCGCCGCTGCGATGACCTGGGCATTGCCCGCCACCGCGGAGCCGCCGAAGACCATCGAGCCGGGCAAGCTGACGATCGGCATCAATGGAGACATGCCGATGACCAGCATCAAGGACGGCAAGCTGGTCGGGACCGATGGCGAGTTGCTGGCGAAGATCGCGGGCGACCTTGGGCTCGAAGTGAAGCCCGTGCAGATGGAATGGTCGGCTTTGATCCAGGCCACCAAGCAGGGCAAAGTCGACATTATGCTAGGCTCCATGGGTTGGACCAAAGAGCGCACGGAGATCATGTCGCTGACCGATCCGATCTACTATTTCGGCACCTTCTTGCTGCAGAAGAAGAACACCAACTATTCGACTTTCGCCGATATCTCCGGCCATAAGATCGGCACCGTGACGGGTTTCACCTTGGTCCCGGAATTGAAATCGATCCCCAATGTCGGCGAGGTGAAGCTCTACGACACCTCCGATGGCGTGATGCGCGATCTCATCGCGGGCCGCATCGATATGGCGGTGCTGGATCCGGGCTTGGTTCAATACGCGCTGCTGCAGCACCCGGAATGGAGCCTGCATCAGGTGGCCCTGGTTCCAGAACCGGACAAGTACCCGATCATGTCGACCAAATACTATTCGATCATGGCGATCTATCCCGAAGAAAAGGAACTCTATGACGCCATCAATGCCGAGGTCACCAAGGCCTGGGCGAATTGCGACAACGTCAAGACGATGGCGAAATACGGGCTCGGCGATAAAGCCTGGTTCGATCCGCCCACCAAGGATTACCGGAACGGCGTGGACCGGCCGGCGGATTGGCATGCGCCAAAATCGCCGGATAGCTGCTTCTCCAATTGACGATACGGGCCGGGCGCCACCCGCCCGGCCCAACTTTCCGAGAACAGCCCATGACGCCGCTTGTCCGCATTGTCGATCTCCGGAAGAGCTTCGGGAGCCTTGAAGTCCTGAAGGGCATCGACCTCGAAGTGAACCGGGGCGAATGCGTCTCTATCGTCGGACCCAGCGGATCGGGCAAGACCACCTTGCTCCGCTGCATCAATTTTCTGGAACGGCCGACCGGAGGCGGGGTCTGGATCGATGGGCAGCGCATCGGCCAGGAGGAGAGCGGCGGTAAGTTGCGCTATCTCACCGACCGGCAGATGGCACGCGAACGCGCCGAGATCGGCTTCGTCTTCCAGCGCTTCAATCTGTTCCCGCATCTCTCGGCGCTCGACAATGTCACCCTGGCGCCGAAGCGCGTGCGCAAGATGCCGCCCGCGGAGGCAAGGGAGCTTGGTGGCGAGATGCTGACCAAAGTCGGCCTCGGTCATAAGCTCAACGAATTTCCCGAACGCCTTTCAGGCGGGCAGCAGCAGCGCGTCGCCATTGCCCGGGTCCTCGCCATGCAGCCGAAACTCATCCTGTTCGACGAGCCGACCTCGGCGCTCGATCCGGAACTCGTGGGCGAGGTGCTCAGCGTGATGCGGAAGCTGGCGGAAGAGGGCCGCACCATGATGATCGTCACCCACGAGATCCAGTTCGCCGGCGATGTGTCGGACCGCGCGATCTTCATGGATGAGGGGCGGATCGTCGAGCAGGGCTCGCCGAAAGACGTTTTCAAGAAACCGGCACATGAGCGCACGCGCGTCTTCCTGAAGAAGATCCTCGAGCGCACGGAATGACCCGAACCGCCTGAATTTTCATCAAGGGAGCGAAGAGCATGAGACACGCCGTCAAGACCCACCTTCCGGTCGAGGAGGCGCCGATCGAATGGGCGGTGACTGCCGATGGCATTCTTTATACCGCGCAGATTCCGATACATCCCGATGGCAGCATCGAGACCGGCGATATCGAAAAGCAGGCGGAGTTGACCTTTGGCAATCTCCAGAAGACGCTGCAGGCGGCCGGCGGCGACCTGGCGAACGTCACGCAAGTGCTCGTCTATCTGACGCGCAAGGAAGACTTCGCCGGGATGAACGAGGTCTATCGCCGCTATTTTTCAAAGCCCTATCCCAACCGCGCGACCGTGATCGTGGCGGGACTCATGGTTCCGGACGCGGTGATCGAGATCGTGGCTTACGCCCATCTCGGCAAACGGCCTTAGAGCCCGGTCCGCTAGGCGCCGAAGATCGGTTCCGGGATCCCCTTCACGCCGACATCGATCGCGAAGATGCCGCCGGTCATCGGCGCGGCATCGAATCCGGCTTTGTCCATGAAGACCCAGCGTCCATTGTCGAACTCGATGGAGGCCGTCGTGATGAACAAAGTGTCCAGGTTGTCGCCGCCGAAGGCGCAACTGGTGGCGTTCTTCACCGGCATTTCGATCTCGCGGTCGATGCGGCCATTGGGGGCATAGCGGGTGACCCGCGAGCCACCCCAATGGGTCGACCAGAGATAACCTTCGGCATCGACGGTCGATCCGTCCGGCACGCCGGCGGAAGGATCGACGGTCGCGAACAGGCGCCGGTTCGAGGCTGTCCCGGTGCGCGCGTCGATGTCATAGGCATGGATGACCCGCTCATGGGAGCAGGTGTGGTACATGACACGCCCGTCGGGGCTGAAGGAGGGGCCATTGGAGCAGACGAAGCCTTCGGCGAAAGAAGTCGCCTGACCGTCCGCATCGATGCGATAGAGCTGCCCGATCGCTTCGGTTTCCATGCGATCGGTGGTGCCGGCCCACAGCCGCCCCTGTCGATCGCACTTGGCGTCGTTGAAGCTCACATGCGGCATTCCGGCAATCGGGTTCGCCACGGTCCTCCGGCTCTTCATATCCTGCGAGAGGATGGTGATGCCGTCCGCCGCTGCCAATGCCATCCCCCCATCCTTATGCGGCACCAGGCCCCCGAGTTGAGGTGGGAGATCGAGGTCGAACTTGACGTCTTTCCCGGTGACCGGATCGAGGCGGTGAATCTCCGGCCGCATCTGATCCAGCCAATAGAGCGCCTTTTCCCTGGGCGACCACAATGCGCTCTCGCTGAGCGCACTCCTGGCCTCATAGATGCAGCGGACTTCCATGGGATCTCCTCTATCCAATTGCGCCACTGAACAGCGGCATGCCGCGAACGCCCACATCCACCCGCAACAACCGCCCGACCATCATCGCCTCGCCCGTCGTGTCGGCGTGGCCGAAATCGGCGACGTAGAGCGACGTGCCGTCGAAGATGCAGTTCAACGGAACGGCATCGAGTTCCAGGAAATCCACCGGCTTGCCGTCATGGGACACGAT
>DASYDA010000128.1:0-1623 GCA_036499865.1 Dongiaceae bacterium
TCGCGCAACGTCGCGAGATTGGCATCGAGCTCGTTGTCACCGAGGATGACCGCGACCGAGGCGCCGATCTTGTCGGCCCGCTTCATGCGCTTGCCCATATTGCCGGAAAATCCGAGATCGACGGCGAAATCCCCGCGGCGGAGTTCGCCGGCCAGCGCCAGCGCCTTCTTTTCCGCCCGTTCACCCATCGGCACCAGCGCGATCGGCCGGCGCGCCGGCGGCGTTTCCTTGAGCAGCATGGCGCAGCGCTCGATGCCGCTGGCCCAGCCGGCGGCCGGGGTTTCCGGCCCGCCCATCATCGCCGCAAGCCCGTCATAGCGGCCGCCGCCGAGGACGGTCTTCTGGGCGCCCAGATCGTCGCAGGTGATCTCGAAACAGGTATGGCTGTAATAATCGAGGCCGCGCACCAGCCGGGGATTGAGCGTGAAGCCGATACCGAGCGTGGTCAGGCCCTCTTTAACCTTGTTGAAAAAGACCCGGCTGGTCTCGTTGATGTATTCGGAATAACTGGGGGCCACGGCCACCAGCTTCTGATCGCCCTCATCCTTGGAATCCAGGATGCGCAGCGGATTCTTCTCCAACCGCTCCAGGCTGTCCTTGGAGAGCTTGTCGCGATGCGCCGAGAAGAAATCCACCAAGGCACGGCGATAGGTCGTGCGGCTTTCGGTGTCGCCCAGCGTATTCAATTCCAATTGGCAGCGGTCCCAGGCGCCGAGCCGGCGCAGGAACTCGACGCCGACCGCGATGACCTCGACGTCCGCGCCCGGTTCCTTGGGGCCAAGCAGCTCGACGCCGGTCTGATGGAACTGCCGCAGCCGGCCCTTCTGGGGCCGCTCATAGCGGAACATCGGGCCAGAATAGAAATACTTGAGAGGCAGATGCTGGCTCAGGCCGTTGGAAAGGAGTGCCCGCACCACGCTCGCGGTGTTTTCCGGACGCAAGGTGATGTTCTCTCCACCGCGATCGGTGAAGGTATACATTTCCTTGGTGACGATATCGGTCGTGTCGCCGATGGTGCGCTTGAAGACCTCGGTGAATTCGAAGATGGGGGTGGCGATCTCGTGAAAGCCGAAGCATTCGGCGGCCAGGCGCGCGGTCTCGCTCACCAGGCGATGACGGCGCATCTCTTCAGGCAAAAGATCATGGGTGCCGCGAACCGGCTGAAGCTCAGACATCGTTAAATCCGGAAAAGGTGGCTATTCGGCGGCGGCGGACTGTTTCGCCTTGTCCGCTTTGGATTTCTCTGCGGCCTTGGCGGCTTCGATCTCCGCCGCCTTCTTCTCAATCAGCTCCGCCATATGCTCGACGATGTCTTGGTTCTTCAGGCGATGGTCCTGCTGGCCGGCGATGTAGACCATATGCGTGTCGTTGCCGCCGCCGGTGAAGCCGATATCGGTTTCCCGAGCCTCGCCGGGGCCATTCACCACGCAGCCGATGATGCTGACCGACATCGGCGTCGTGATATGCGCGATGCGATTCTCCAGCGCTTCGACGGTCTTGATGACGTCGAAGTTCTGCCGCGCGCAGGAAGGACAGGAGATCAGATTGACACCGCGATGGCGGAGATTGAGCGACTTCAGGATGTCGAAGCCGACCTTCACCTCTTCCACCGGATCAGCGGAG
>DASYDA010000129.1:0-8074 GCA_036499865.1 Dongiaceae bacterium
GCGAGGTTCCAGGCGCTGCTGAGACCATGAATGCCGGCACCGATGACAACGAATTTCACTTGCGCGGGAAGCGCCATGACCGAGTCCACTCCGAGGCAGGTCGAACGACCGGGACGATTGGTTTGAAGCCGATTCTGAACGGTTTTCCGCGGTCTTTCCGCCGCGTTGTTATTGACCGGCCGGGTTCGGCACGCCCATAATCTCAGCACAGGAAGGCCCATTTGCCAACCTATTTTTTGCAAAGGTATTGAATTGGCTCGAATTGGCGGAGAGCTCGCCCAAAATGTAGATGGCCCGGAAACGGCTGCCATGGCCGTTCCCATGGATGCGGCGCGTGGATCGGCCTGGATCGCCGATCAACTGCGCCAGGGGATCATCGACGGCAGCTACAAATTCGGCCAGAAGCTCCCGGCGGAACGGCAATTGGCGGAGGCGTTCAATGCCTCCCGGACCACGGTCCGCCTCGCCCTCGACCGGCTTGAGATGGATAAGATGGTGGCGCGCCGGATCGGCAGCGGCACCTTCGTCAGCTATCGCCAGCCGGGCGAGACCGACGACATCGCCGAAATCACCTCACCCGTGGAGCTGATCGAGGCCCGGCTCGCCGTCGAGCCCTACATGACGCGGCTCGCGGTTTTGAACGCCTCGGCGCGGGACCTCGAAAAACTGTTCGAGGCCTGCGATCTTGCAGAAGCCGCCGGCAACGATCCGGAACGCTTCACCGAATGGGACACGCAGTTCCACATCCGCATCGCCGAAGCCTCGCACAATCCCCTGATGCTCTGGATCTATCGCCGGGTGAACGAGATCCGCGCCCATGCGCAATGGGAGGCCATGCGCGACAAGATCCTCACGCCGCAGCGGATCGCGGATTACAACCGCCAGCACCGCGCCCTAGCCGAGGCCATCTCAAGTCGCGATGTGGAGGGCGCCGTGGCCATGGTGACCAGCCATCTCCACTACGCCCGCCGTCAGCTCATGGGCGCGGAAGGCAGCGTTTAGGCGCGATCGATCCGGCAGGCATAGCAGCCGCGCTTCGCGTAATGGGCATGCAGATAATCGATATCGCCATTCGCGAACATCCGGGCGATCGCGGGTTCCAGCTCTTTCCCCTCGACCACATCGGCGTCCAACATCATGCCGCCGTTGTCATAGGCGCGCAGCGAAAGCAGGCGGCCGGCGAGACAATCCGGCACCTGGTCCAAGATAGGATCGACAGCCTGCTTCACCGCTTCACGAACGAAAATCGGCCCGGTGGCGCGGAACGGCGATCCGTCTTCCGGCAGATGCTGGTAATTCGCCAGGATGAGAGATTCTCCTGGCTCCGCATCCGCTAAGGTCACTCGGCAGGGAAAACCCGGCTTCTCGTCGGCGACCATGCGGCGCGCACCCTGCGCCAGCAGTTCCGAATCACTCAACCCAAAGAGATGCGCGAAGGGCTTGAGCGGCAGTCCGGAAATCCGAAAAGACATAACAACCTCCAGCAATGAACTGGAGGACTATGTAAGGCCTTTAACGCTCACTCGCGCTCCGATTCTTGCGCTTGATCGACGGATTCTCAGGCGCGCATGAGCGGCCGCGTCAGGCAGGTCGGGCCGCCCTCGCCCGGCACCGAAATCGCGTCGGCCTCGATCACATGGACCTTGCAGCCGGCGGCTTCCATGCGGCGCTTTGTTTCCGGATTGCCCTTCACCATGACGACTTCGCGCGGTGCGATGGCCAGCACGTTGCAACCCATACTGGCGAACTCCTCGTCCGGCACATCGACGAATTGGTGGCCGTGATCGATCAGCCATTCGCGGAAAGTGACCGGCATCAGCGGCGAGTAGACGAGTTGCAGCTTCTCGTCCAGCGGGCTGATGATCGACATCAGATGGAAGACGTCAGACGGACCCTTGTAATGGGGCAATACCGCGACTTCGACATGCACGTCCGGGCCTACGATCTCCTTGAACTGGCGGATGCCCTCGGCATTGGTGCGGTAGCCGCGGGCGATGCCGACATGGCGCTGATCCAGCCAGATGATGTCGCCGCCCTCGACCTTGCCCTCGCCGGTGATCGCGCCGGCGACCGGAATGCCGGCATTGCGGAACGCCTCGCCATGCACGCCGGGCTCGGCCGAGCGCGCGGGCTTGCCCATATTGCAGAGGATAACGCCCTTGGCGCAGAGCGTCGCCGCATCACGCACATAGAGGCTATCCATGGTGAGGGATTCCTGGGCGGGCAGATAGACGATCTCCGCACCCACACCCTGGAGGAGTTCAGCGAGACGCTGATGTTCCGTCACGGCCCGCGGCAGTTCGGGCCGCGTGTGGTAGTTGAGCGGCCGCCATTCGGCATCGATTTTCTGCTGGCTGACCATGGCCTGCTCCGGCCGCCGCAGCGCCACTTTCTTGATGCGCCCGTATTCGTTCATTCCCAAAGACATAGCTTCCCCTGTTGGCACAGCTCATCAATGACGCAGAATTAGAGGAAGCCGGGCTATCCCGCAATGGCAGGTGGATTTACCGGTCCAGAACCACCAGGTTCTCCGCGCGGCAACCCAGCCTGAGGGTCATACCCTGCTCGACGGGATGATCCGGGGGCAACCGCAGGACGAAATCCTGCTCTCCCCGCTCGCTCCGGGCCAGGACGCGGTAATGCGCACCCTGGAAGGTCGCCTCACGGATGCGCGCCGGCCCGAGATCGATATCGCTCGGGCTCGTGCGGATATTCTCCGGTCGGACGATCAGCATCACCTCGGCCCCGGCCGATTGATTTCCGGCGCCCCGCAGCGCGCCGATGCCGGTCGTGACTTCGACGGCCCCGCCATTCGCGGCAGCGATCCGGCCGAGGATCTGCGTGCTTTCACCCATGAATGTCGCGGTGAACAATGTCGCGGGTTTCTCATAGATGCGCTTCGGCGGGCCGCGATCCTCGATACGCCCCTTGTTCATCACCACGACCAGCGAGGCCAGCGCCATCGCTTCCTCCTGGTCATGGGTCACATGGACGAAGCTGCGGCCGGTGCGGCGCTGCAGATCCAGCAACTCGTCCTGCATCTGCCGGCGCAAATTGAGATCGAGCGCGCCCAAGGGCTCGTCCAGCAGGAGGATTTCCGGCTCGACCACCAAGGCGCGCGCCAGCGCGACGCGCTGCCGCTGGCCGCCGGAAAGTTCATGGATGCCGCGCCGGCCATAGCCGGAGAGCCCGACCATTTCCAGCGCCGCCGCACCGCGTTTTTCACGCTCCTGCCCCGACACGCCCCTGACTTTCAGGCCGAAGCCGACATTCCCGTCCACTGACATATGTGGGAACAAGGCATAGTCCTGGAACAAAGTGGCGGTTGGGCGCTGGGCGGGGCTGAGCCCCGTCACATCGCGCCCGGCGATAACAACCCGGCCTGAAGTCGGCACCGTGAATCCGCCGATGACCGAAAGCAGAGTCGTCTTGCCGCTTCCCGAGGGGCCTAGCAGAACGACATAGGCCCCCTGCTCCACAGCCAGGGAAACGTCGTCGAGCGCCGTGACTTCACCATAGACCTTGCAGATGGCGGCGATGTCGAGATGCGGATTCATGGTCATGTGCGGCGTTTTCTGAACAACAGGAACTCCACCGCGACCAGCATCAGGATGGAGCAAAGGAAAATGAAGGAGCCGACCGCATTGGTCTGCGGATTGAGCCCGCCCCGCAGCATGGTCCAGATGACGATCGGCAGCGTCACATCGAAGCGCGTCACCAGGAAAGCGATGATGAACTCGTCCCAGGAGAGCGTGAAGCACAGACAGAAGGCCGCGATCAAGGCCGGCGCGATCAGCGGCATGGTGATGGCGGTCAGCACGCGGAAGGTGGAGGCGCCTAGATCCCGCGCCGCCCATTCGATCTTCCGTTGATGCTCGCCCAATTGGGCAAGGCAGATGGCGAAGGCGAGCGGCATGTTGATGACCACGTGGCCGATCACCACCATAAGCAAAGAGGGGCCGAGGCCGAGCGAAGACAGGGTCACCAGCAGCCCCATGCCGACCAGCAGATAGGAGACCGCCAACGGCAGGATGATCACGCCCTGCAAAAAGCGCCGCCCGCTGAACTCGTAGCGCGAGATGCCATAGGCCGCGAGGAATCCCAGAATCACGGATATGGCCGACGAGCCGAGGCCGACCAGCAAGGAATTGCCGAGCCCGGCCATCAGCCGATCATTGGTGAAGGCCGTTACATACCATTTCAGCGTCGGGCCGTGGAACGGCGGCACCGGCAGGCGGCCATCCTGGAAGGAAAACAGGATCAGCACGGCGACCGGCAGCAGGATGAAGATATAGCAGGCGGTCAGGTAGCATCCGGATAGCACATTGCCGAGGGTTCGGGTCCAGCGCATGGCTCAGAGCCTTGCCATGCGCATCTTGCGCTGCAGGATCAGATAGACCACGGCCACGATTACCGTCAGCACCAGGGACATGGTCGAGGCCATGGGCAGGTCGAGCTGCCGCTGGATCTGCATCATGATCACCTGTGGCAGCAGAAGCTCGCGGTTGCCGCCGAGGATTTGCGGTGTGATGAAATCGCCGATGCAGAGCACCACCGTGAGGAAGGCGCCCACGGTCACGCCCGGGATGCTGAGCGGCAATGTGACGGCGAGGAAGCTGCGCCAGGCCGAGGCGCCCAGATCCTGCGCCGCCAGGACATAACGCGGGTTGATCTGCACCAGATTGGCATAGATGGTCAGGGCGTTGAGCATGATGAAGAAATGCACGAAGCCGAGATCGGTCGCGCCGGGATTGTAGGCAAAAGTGATCGGACGATCGATCACGTGCAAGGCGCGCAGCACCCAGTTGATGATGCCGGTCGGCGCCAGGACCAGCAGCCAGGCATAGGAGCGCACGACATAGGACGTCCAGAACGGCAGAATCGCACAGGCTAGCGCCATTCGCTGCCAACGCTTCGGCACCTTATAGGCCAGAATATAAGCGAAGGGATAAGCCAGCAGCAGGCTGATCACGACCACGATGGCCGTCGTCACCACGGAATTCCAGACCGCCTGGACGTAAGCGGATTCGCCGAAGAAGTGCCGGTAATTGTCGAGGCTGAATTGCGCGGGCGAGCCGTCCGGCGTCAGCGGCAACAGGCTGTAAACGCCCATGATCGACAAAGGCGCCGCGAAGAACAGCAGGATCCAGGCGACCGCCGGGAGGGTGAAACCGAAACCGGCGAGGCGCGCTCGGGAAGCCGAGCGCGCCTCGTTCGCTGATACCGTCACTTGCTCTGCAGAACCTCGGCCCACAGCGCCTGCAGCTTCTTGTCGAAGTCAGGGGTCATCTGCAAATAGGGGTAAGAGATCTTGATATAGCCCGGCTGATCGTTCCAGCGCAGGATGGTTTTCTGCTCGTCATTAAGAACGGCCTTGCTGTTCGCCGGCATGCCCCAATAACAGGACGAGGTCGCAAGCTTGCCCTGGGCTTCCGGGCTGACGATGTATTGCACGAACTTCTTGGCGAGATCCGGGTTCTTCGACGTGGCGAAGACGCCCAGCCCCTGCTGCCAGCGCACGCCGCCCTGGGTCGGGATCACGTAGTCGAGATCGGGATTGTCCTTGGCGATACCGGCCGTGACCCACTCGCCGCCGCCCACCAGCACATCCACCGATCCCGAAGCGAGCGCCTGCTGCACCGTGGTGACATCGCCGATCATGGCCGAATTGGCCTTGAGTGCTACGAGCTTGTCCTTGATCGCCGGCAAGTCGGCATCGCTGAGCTCGGATGGCTTCTTGCCGAGGGCGATCGCCACATATTCGATCTCCGGCACGTAGTAGTCATAGATTGCGACCCGGCCCTTGTACTTCGGGTCCCAGATCGCGTTGATATCCGTCATCGCCTTGGGATCGACCGCCGTCTTGTTGTAGGCGACGGTGTTGTAGCCGAACTTCTCCGGCACCGTGTAGAGCTTGCCTTCATAAGATGTCAGCTTCGGATCGGCGATCTCCGCCGGGATATCTGCGAAGGGAAAATCCTTGGCATCGAGCGGCGCCAGCAAATTCATCTGCGCGAGGCGGCCGGTATCGGTCTCATCGGCGACCAGCACGTCCCAGTCACCCGGCTTGGACTGGCCGAGCACGGCCAGGGCCGCCGCTGTGCTGTCGATATCCTTGAAATTGATCTTGACGTTGTTGGCCTGCTCGAAGGGCTGCAGCAGGGTGGGGTCTTCGTGGTCGCACCAGGTCAGGACGTTCAACGTGTCCGCGGCCCACGCACCTTGGCTGAGGGCGATCAGCGAAACGGCGAACAGCAGCGCTATGCCGCTTCTGTTCTTGCCGTAAAATCGATCGGAAAATTTCATCTACCTCTCCTGTCGGTTTATTCCGGAAAGCGGCGGTTCGGCGCCCTTTCCGGCCGCGTTTCACGCGGCGAATTGGCTTGTCGGAAAAAAATGAATGAACTACAAATTTAAGTCAATTCATTTTCTGGAAAGGCCGGGCCACGGCATGACGGGTTTGCGCGAGCGGCAGAAAGCGGAACGACGACGCGATATTCTCGCGGCGGCGGCAAAGCTGTTTCGCCGTGACGGCTTCGCGGATACCACCATCGAAACCATCGCCCAGGAAGCCGAGGTCGCGGCCGGGACCGTCTACAATTACTTTGAATCCAAGGGCGATCTCCTGATCGCGCTTGTCGCTTTGGATGGCGAAGAAGTGCGCACCGCAGGCAGGGCGATCATCAACAATCCGCCGCGGGATGCCGTTCAGGCGGTGAACAAGCTGCTGGCTTTCTATATCGATCATTCGCTGATCCATCTCTCGAAGGAGCTGTGGCGTAACGCGATGGCGACCGCCCTCACCCAGCCCACGTCGCGCTTCGGCATCGGCTATGCCGAACTGGACCGGAAACTCGCGGATCAGGTCGGCGATCTGGTGGGAATCCTCCAGCAGCGCGCCCAGGTCGATGCGCGCATCGATTCCCGGATCGCGGGCGACGTTCTGTTCGCAGTGGTCAACAGCCTGTTCATGCTCTTCGTCAGCCGGGAAGAGATGCCGATCGCCATGCTCAAGAAAGCCTTGTTACAACAGATCAAACTGGTGTTTGGTGGGCTTGGCACAGCGGCGATGGAACGCCGCAATACGGAGCGGAAAAGGGCCTGACGGCATGCAGATCGCGACCTCGGAAACCTGGTACGAAAGCCACGGCGTCGGCGATGGCGTCACCTGGATATTCGAACCGCATATCAAGGAATATTATCGCTGCAATATCTGGCACATCCGCGGCCGGGATCGCGACCTACTGGTCGATTCCGGGATGGGCGTGGTGAGCCTGCGCGAGCAAATTCCCTTGCTCTCTGGTCGTCCGATCCTGGCGGTCGCCTCGCACACCCATTTCGACCATATCGGCACCCATCACGAATTCGCCGAACGCGCGGTACATCCCGAGGAGGCGGAAGTCCTCGCTCACCCTTCCAGGACCAATACCGTCGCCGGCAAATATGTCACCGATGACAGCATCTTTACGCAGCTCCCGCCGGGGCAATGGGCGGCATTGCATTACGAGGTCATGCCCGCTCCGGCAACCCTGCTGCTGACGGAAGGCGGAATTGTCGATACCGGCGACCGGAATTTCGAAGTCTTCCACCTGCCCGGTCACTCACCGGGCTCGATTGCGCTCTACGAGCGTGCGACGGGAATCCTCTTCGCCGGGGATGTGGTCTATGACGGGGAGCTTGCCTATGACGCCGGAAACCGCGCCGAGATGCAGCAATACGCCGCCAGCATGAAACGCCTCCTGGACCTTCCGGTCCAGGTGGTCCATGGCGGTCACTTCCGAAGCTTCGGCCAAGAACGCCTACGAGTGATCGTGGCGGCTTTTTTGACTGAATTCGACCAATAAGGTTAACCGCGGAACCGCATCTTGCCAAAGCCGTTTGGACTACCAACATCAAAAACCTGTCGATCAAGCGCTCAAGCTCCAGACCTTTACAGCAATTCGACAGATGATCATGATTTGGGGCGGGTTTGGCGTCGCTCATTCCAGAGGTCGATCATGAAGCTCTTAACCTCCTGCATTTTAGCGGCTTTTGTGGTTCTGGCGGCGGCACCCGCCGAGGCGAAAAGCCTCCG
>DASYDA010000130.1:0-3806 GCA_036499865.1 Dongiaceae bacterium
GGGTATTTCTTGCGGAGGCCGTATTTTAACAGACCCGTAGGCAGAAAGGCCGGTAACATTGCGTCAAATCCCGGATTCGGAGGTTGGCGGACGATAGCGGTCTGTTTCCCTCAATTCAACAAACTTTCCCATCATTCACTCGGCGCAAGGCCGAGCCCCGCAAGCGGTGCTTGCCAATACCACGTCGAAGCGACACTTTCTTAGCATGAATGAGACGGGCGATAATGTGATCCGGCTGGGCGCCGCCGCAGAGCAGATGCGAGACGATTTTCTACACTGGCAATGCCGCATCCGGCAGATGGCGATGCGCGATGGCGGCGGTCGTCCCTCCCCGGGCATGCGCCCCGCAATCCTGGCGGAAGACGGGACGGAACTGCATCCCGGCATCGTTGTGGTCATCCACCAGCGTGAACCGGAGGAAAGCACCGCTTTGTTCCGGCACCAGGTGCTGAAAACCCAGGATCCCGTCGAGCGCTGGGAAAAAGCGACCGAGCACATGGCCGCCGGCTATTTCCAGAATCATACCGAGTTCGACGAGCACCTGACCGCTTTGTTCGGGCCTGAGGCGCCGATCGCCGATATCGCGCTCAACCACGGGAAAGTCATCCTGAGCTTTGCCGAATTCGGTCAGAGATTCCGCCTGCTGGTTTCGGTCGTGGAACTGCCGGAGAACGATCCGCTCTATCAATCCACCTATTGGCACAATCGCCTGTTCAACCCGAATATGCCGGCTGGCGTTCGCGTGCTCTGCTTCACTCCGGATTGGCGCCGCACCAAGGTCGAGCGCGCTTAAACAGGACGCCTCCGCCGGATAGAATCTTCAACCCCTCTCCCAACCCTCTCCCACAAGGGGAGAGGGCTTCAGATCCGAGTGGTCGCAACAGCGTCCCCTCTCCCCTCTGTGGGAGAGGGACAGGGTGAGGGGTCGACGGGTCTATCCGACCAAACGACCGTTCAGAACTTCCGATAGGCGCCGTTCAGATCCACCATCGGGTGCTTGCGCGACATCTGGAACTTGATCAGCAGTTCGCGGGCGATCATGTCGCGATCTTGCTGGTTGTCTGGCAGTTTGATGTTCTTCGGCACGGTGACCCAGCCGTTGATGTTGCGGTCGAACACCGCGGCACGGCCTTCCTCATAGCCCATATGGACGTCCTCCAGCCAATTGAGGTCGTCCCAGCCCATGATCTCCATATATTTCTTCAGGAAGGGCGTGAGGCGCTTGTAGTCCGGCACCAGGTTCACGTCGTAGCGGTAGCCGATATGCTGGCCGATCTCTTTCTCGCGCGCGCTGTCGAGACCGGAGCTCTTCAGGAACTTATCGACGTTTTCCCGGGCTCCTTTAACGGGGCCACCCTTGGCCGCTGCGTCTTTGGTCGGTTTCTTCGCCATGGACCTTGCTCCTCAATACCGGTTCATGTCGGGCCGGCCGACGGTGTGCTGTGATCCGGCGAGCGGCACCTGGGCGAGGGCCGAGGCTTCCATGGTGAGCGCCGCCAGATCTTCCGGCTCCAGCGAGTGGATATTGGTCTTGCCGCAAGCC
This sequence comes from Dongiaceae bacterium, assembly GCA_036499865.1. GTDB lineage: Bacteria > Pseudomonadota > Alphaproteobacteria > Dongiales > Dongiaceae > Dongia. The sequence continues at coordinate 1,544 of DASYDA010000130.1, forward strand.
CGGGCCATCATCTGCGCCTCGATGGTGAGGCAGTGCAGGAAGTTGTAGACCCGCTCGGCGGCCTCGTCGGGATCCAGCCGCGCGCGCAGCTTCGGATCTTGCGTCGCGACACCGACCGGGCAGCGGCCGGTGTGACAGTGATAGCAATAGCCCGCCTCGCATCCGATCTCGTTCGGGAAATCGGCTTCCGGGATATCCTTGTTGCAATTCAGGGCCATCAAAGCCGAATGGCCGATCGCCACGGCATCGGCGCCGAGGGCCAATGCCTTTGCAACGTCACCGCCGTTCCGGATACCGCCGGCATACACGAGGCTGATCTCGCCCGTCTTGCCCACATCATCAAGGGCCTTACGCGCCTGGCGGATCGCCGCGATGCCGGGGACGCCGGTTTCCTCGGTGGCGATATGCGGGCCGGCGCCGGTGCCGCCTTCCATGCCGTCGATATAGATCGAATCCGGTCCCGTCTTCGCCGCCATGCGAACGTCGTCATAGACGCGCGCGGCACCCAATTTGAGCTGGATCGGAATCTGCCCGTCGGTCGCCTCGCGGATCTCATTGATTTTGAGGGCGAGATCGTCGGGGCCAAGCCAGTCCGGATGGCGGGCCGGCGAGCGCTGGTCAATGCCGGCCGGGAGAGACCGCATTTCCGCAACCTGGTCGGTGACCTTCTGACCCATCAAATGGCCACCGAGGCCGACCTTGCAGCCCTGGCCGATGAAGAACTCGCAGGCATCGGCCAGTTGAAGATGGTGTGGATTGAAGCCGTAGCGCGACTGGATGCACTGATAGAACCATTTCGAGCTGTAGCGCCGCTCGTCGGGGATCATGCCGCCTTCGCCGGAACAGGTTGCCGTGCCGGCCATGGTGGCGCCACGCGCGAGCGCGATCTTGGCCTCGAAGCTTAAGGCGCCGAAGCTCATGCCGGTGATATAGACCGGGATATCCAGCACCATGGGGCGCTTCGCCTTCGGGCCGATCACGGTCTTGGTCAGGCACTTCTCGCGATAGCCCTCGATCACGAATCGCGTGAGCGTGCCCGGCAGGAAGGTTAAGTCGTCCCAGCTTGGGATCTTCTTGAACAGCGAGAAGCCGCGCATGCGATAGCGGCCCAGTTCCGACTTGATGTGAATATCGTCGATCACATTCGGCGGAAACATGAAGCTGCTGCCGAGACGGTGCGTGTCGCGACTGAGCGGCTTTTTCTTCGCATTTGTTTTCGAGGCCGGCTTTACGGCCGGCTTCGCGGCGGATTTGACCAGTTTCACCGCAGCCTTCGATTTGGCGAGCACTTTGCCGGCGGATTTTCTGCTCGTCCGGGTCTTGTTCGGTTTTGCCATCTGAATTTCCTTTCGCACGTGACCCGCGCTCACAGAATGAGTTTCTTTTCGGAAGGCTCGAGATTGTCGTAGTTCCAGAGCTGCCGCCCAGCGACGATCTTGGTCATGTTCTTGACGCCCTTCGGCGCCTTCATGTCGTAGAGCTTCAGCTTGCGCTCCAGCCATTGGCAATCGAGATCGGTCATCTCGCCGGGAACCGCATCGACGCCCAGATCCTCGATCTTACCGCCGACATAGATGGTGCCGTCATACATGGAATCGCCGAGATTTTTTCCGGCATCGCCCAGGATCACCATGCGCCCGCGCTGCATCATGAAGCCGCAGAAGGCCCCTGCCCGGCCACCGACGATAATGGTGCCGCCTTTCATGTCGATGCCCATGCGGGCGCCGACATCGCCCTTGCAGACGAGATCACCGCCGCGGAGCGCGGCGCCGAAGGTCGAGCCCGCGTTCTTCTCGATGATCACGGTGCCGGCCAACATGTTCTCCGCGCAGGACCAGCCCACGCGGCCGCTGATGCGGATGTTCGGACCGTCGATCAGGCCGCAGCCGAAATAACCGAGGCTGCCCTCGATGATCAGATTGAGCTTGTTCAGCAACCCGACCGCGAGGCTGTGCTTGGCGCCGGGATTCTTCAGCACGATGGTGCCGTAACCCTTCGACATCAAGTCGCGGATTTTGTGGTTGATCTCCGTCGGCGTCATTTTCGCCGCATCGAATTCCGTCCGCTTGTTGAAATCGACAACGAAGGAGCCGGGATAGGTGAAGTTCTCCTCCTCTTCCGGCGAGAAGAAACGCTGCTGGGTGCGACCGGACAAACGCTCGGTGTGCATTCCCATGTCATGCGATTTGGTGCGGAGCGCCATGTGCTGTGCCCTATCCTCTTATCGCTTCCAGACGCGCACTTCGCCCTCATAGGGGTCGAA
>DASYDA010000131.1:0-4172 GCA_036499865.1 Dongiaceae bacterium
CCGAGGACAACGGCTCCCGGGGCATTGGTCGTCGGCGCCGCGACAACCGCTGGCGGTGGAGCCGCAGGTGCAACGTTCTGGGTGGATGGCGGCACCGGATTATTGGTCGAAGGGACAGCGGCTGAAGCCGCACTGGGTGGAAGGGCGGGCGGCTGGGCGCCGGCCGTTGTGTTGCCGGTCGCGGCCGGCGGCAATGGCATGCCGGCGGTGGTTTCGTTCGCCGGCGCAGGCATCGCCCCGGGGATTTGGGCGGGAATCTGCCCTGGACCCTGCCCTGGACCCTGATTGAGGGGAGCCGCCGGATTGCCCTGATCGACAACTTGGCCGACGCCGGTGGCCTTCTTGATATACTCAGGAACCTGATCGATCAATTTTATGCCGGTGCCGCCGGACTGGGTCGCGTAATACCAGCCGCCATAGATCACCAGCCCGAGCAAAACGCAGACCACCAGGATGGCGCCGCCCGGAAAGCGCGATTCCGAGCCTTCGCTGGGCCATACCAGGTTGTTTTGCCGGCTGCGCCTGGCCAGTTCCTCCCGGTAATCCGCGACGATGCTGGCGCCGTCGAGGCCGAGATAGTCGGCATAGGCCCGCACGAAGCCTATGGCATAGGCATTGCCGGGAAGCTCTTGGAAGCGGCCTTCCTCGATGGCCCTGACATAGACCGACCGGATCCGAAGCTGGCCGGAGACGCCCTCGATGTCCTGCTGGAGTTCCTCGCGGCGGCGCTGCAGCAACGAACCCACGCCACCGGTGCGATCATCGCCCCGGTCCTGGTCGTCGCCGAACAAATTGCCTCTCCGCTGCACCATTGAAGTCCCTAGCGCGTGCATCATTGCGAATTCGGCCCGTTATAACTTTCGGCCCGACCCGGTGCAATTCCCGAAAAACCTGTAATGACCCTGATTGCAGCCGGCGATTATAGGGTTACGCCATGATCCCTTGCGAATACCAGCAGCCGGCTTCTCGGATCCGACACCCGCTTTGCCTGGAGCTCCCGCCAATAGGACAATAAACGGCCGAGATCGAGGCTCCGAATCATCGCACGAACCGGGCCGATCGCCGGGGGCGCCATGGAAAGCTGCCGGAAGCCCAGACACAAGAGCGCCATCGCGGCGATCGGGTCGCCGGCCATTTCCCCACAAATACTGAGCGGTTTGCCGCGCGCCTCACAAGCGGTGGAGATATCGCTCAGGATGCGCAGCATGGCAGGCGCCAATACATCGTAACGCTCGGCGAGGCGCGGATTGCCGCGATCGGCGGCATAGAGGAATTGCTTCAGATCATTGCTGCCCACCGAAACGAAATCCAGCCGGTCCAGCAGATCGTCGAGCTGGAAATAGAGCGAGGGCACTTCGATCATCGCGCCCACCTTGACCTCGGAAGGAACCTGCTGACCGGCCTGCGACGCTCGATTGAGTTCCAATTTCAGGAGCGATCGCGCCTCCTCGAATTCCCAGGCCTCCGCCACCATGGGAAACATCACCGCGAGGGGCCGCCCTTCCGCCGCCAGGATCAGTGCGCGCAACTGCTGGCGAAGCAAAGCGGGGCGATCCAGCGATATCCGGATCGCGCGCCACCCCATCGCCGGATTCTCCTCCGGCTCGCGCTGCCAATAGGAGAGCACCTTGTCGCTGCCGATATCGAGAGTGCGAAACGTGACCGGCTTGCCGCAGGCGCCGTCGATCGCACGCTTGTAGACATCGCGCTGACGCGAGACATCGGGAAAGCTCTGCGCCACCATGAAGGTGATTTCGGTGCGATAGAGGCCGATCCCCGCGGCGCCGGTCGCTTCCACTTGCGGAACATCAATCAGCAGGCCGGCATTGATGAGCAGCGATACCTCCACGCCGTCCAGCGTCACGGCCGGAAGGTCGCGGCTTGCCGCAAAGATTTGCTGCCGCTCGCTGCGCTGACGCATGCTGTCGGCATAGCTTTGCTGGATATCCTCGCCGGGCCGCACGAACAATTGCCCGTTATCGCCGTCGATGATCAGCAGGTCGCCGGCCAGCACCCTGTCCATCAAGTCGTTGCAGCGACCGAGCACGGGAATGTCGAGCGCGCGCGCCACGATCGAAACATGGGCGGTGGCGGTGCCCTCTTCCAGCACGACTCCCTTGAGCTTCTTCCGGTCATAGTCCAGCAGCTCGGCCGGCCCCATGTTGCGAGCGACCAGAATGGTCTCGTCCGGCAATTCCCGCGGAAGCTGGGTTTCGATCTGACCCAGGAGATGACGCTGCAATCGATTGGCGAGATCGTCCAGGTCGGAAAGCCTTTCGCGCAGATAGGGATCGGAAATCTCCCGCATCCGGGCACGCGTGTCGTTCTGGACCTTTTGCACCGCGGCCTCGGCGGTGAGGCCGGTCTCGATGGCCTCGACGATGCGGCTCGCCCAGCCGCGGTCTTCCGCGAACATCCGGTAGGTTTCGAGAATTTCCCGATGCTCGCCGCCGGCGGCGACCTCGCTCACCGCGAGCATTTCATCCAGAGCGAGCTTCATGGCGCTCATCGCGTCGTCGAGCCGCTCGATTTCCTTGAGCGGATCCTCGGCGACAAGCTGGGTGAGATTGATATCCGGCTGATGCAGGACGGCAACACCCTTGGCGATGCCTGGGGCCAGAGTGGTGCCGTCGATTCGCGTCGCCAGGACGGCGATGCCCTGTTCCGGCGCCAGTTCCGCGGCGCCGACCAGCTCCCCGGAAGCGATCAGCTCCGCCACCACCATGGCGACGGTCTCGAGCGTCTCGACTTCCTCTTCGGTATAGTGGCGGCGCGTGCGGTTCTGCACCGCGAGCACGCCCAGCACGCGGCCGGAACGCAGGATCGGCACGCCCATCAGCGATTGATAGGCTTCTTCGCCGGTTTCCGGCCGATAAGCGAATTGCGGATGATGCTGGGCGTCGGCCATGGAGAGCGGCCTGGCATGGCTGGCGATATCGCCGATCAGACCCTCGCCGACCCGAAGCCGCGTCTTATGAACGGCCTCCTGCTTCAGGCCTTCGGTGGCGAAGAGCTCAAGGACCTCGCCGGCGCGCATCACATAGGTGGAACAGACTTCCGCCACCATGTCGGCGGCGATGATGCGGACAATCTGGTTGAGGCGCGCCTCGGGTGCCCCCGGCTGCGCCATGGTATTGCGCAACCGTCTGAGCAGCAGTCTCGCGCCCGTCGGGCTGCCGCTCTGGCTCATTTACCGCTCCGCCCGGTATCGCCGGTCGACCAGAGCGGAGAGCGCTTCCTCGACGAGCTCCTGGATGATCTCGGCGGTGGGTTGCTCCTTGGCCACCATGCCGACGCTTTGCCCGGCCATCACGGAACCGCTCTCGATATCGCCGTCGATCACCGCGCGCCGCAAGGCGCCTGCCCAGAAGTGCTCGATCTCGAGCTGCGCCGCCTTCATGTCGAGTTCGCCGGAATCGAACCGCTCGATCACCTGGCGCTGCATCTCCATGAACTTCCGGACGCCGTCATTCACCAGGGCGCGAACCGGAATCACCGGGAAGCGTGGATCCAATTGCACCGAGGGCGTTGCATCGCGCGCCGATGCCCGGATGAAGGCCTTCTTGAAATTCGCGTGGGCGATGGATTCCGCGGCGCAGACGAAGCGCGTGCCGAGCTGAACGCCGGCAGCGCCCATTTCGAGATAGCCCAGCATGGCCTGGCCGCGCCCGATGCCACCGGCAACGAAGACCGGCACGTCGCGGATCACCGGCAGGATCTCCTGCGCCAGCACGCTGGTGGAAACCGGGCCAATATGGCCGCCGGCCTCCATCCCTTCGATGATGATCGCGTCGGCCCCCGAGCGCACCAGCTTCTTCGCCAAGGCCACTGCCGGAGCGAAGCACATCACCTTGGTGCCGCCGTCCTTCAAGCGCTGGATCGCGCCGCCGGGCGGCAGGCCGCCGGCCAGGACGACGTGCCCCACCTTGCTTTCCAGGCAGGCATCGATCAGTCCATTGAGCTCGGGATGCATGGTGATGAGATTGACGCCGAACGGCTTGTCGGTCAGCGCCCGGGTGGCCGAAATCTCGCCGCTGAGGAGCTTCGGCGGCATCGAGCCCGAGGCGATCACGCCGAACCCGCCGCCATTCGAGATCGCCGCGACCAAATGCCGCTCGGAGACCCAGGTCATCGCGCCGCCCATGATGGCGGTGCGGCTGCCCAGGAACTCG
>DASYDA010000132.1:0-6932 GCA_036499865.1 Dongiaceae bacterium
CTGGTGGATCTGCGGCGCAATGCGATCGAGATGCCGATCGCGCTGGCGATCGTCGATCACATGATGCCGAATCTAACCGGGCTTGAATTCCTCACCGCCGCGCGCGCGATGCCCTGGGTGAGGATCGAGAAATTCATTCTCTCTTCCTCCGCGGCGATGCTGAGTCGCAACCAGGTCCTGGAACTCGGCTATGACGAAAACCTGCCGAAGCCGGTGCGCCGGACTTCGCTGGTCTCGGCGGTCGCGCATGTGTTGGGTGTCGGCGAAGCCGCGCCCAGCCGCCCGGCATCCGGCGTGGAAGCGGCGCCCGGCAACGTGGGAAGTCTGCTGCGCGTCCTGGTCGTCGAAGACAACCAGGTCAACCAGCTTCTGGTCACCACCATCCTCGCCAAGGCGGGCATGCGTTCGGAAGTGGCGGCGAACGGCCTGGAAGCCGTCCAGGCCGCACACAACCGGAACTTCGACATCATCCTCATGGATATGCAAATGCCGGAGATGGACGGCCTGGAGGCCACGCGCCGGATCCGTCAATTGGGTCCGAGCGGCCGCGCGGTGCCGATCATCGCCATGACGGCCAATGCCATGCAGGAAGACCGGCGCCGCTGCCTCGAAGCCAGCATGAATGATTTTGTCTCCAAGCCCATCGATTCCGCCGAATTGCTGCGCAAGATCGCGGCGCATTGCCGAGCCGCCATCGACGAGACGGCCGTTCAGGCGGCGAGCCAACCGTCGGCCGAGGCACCCGAAGAACTCTCGGAGAACCAGACGGACGCGCTGGAGAGCCTGCTGAGTTCGCTGGATCCCGTTGCGGGATTCGAAAACATGGAAGAGCCCGAGCGCAAGCGCGCCATACAGTAGCCCGGTCGCCTCAGGGCTTCCCCTTCACCAGCATCCGGCTTATCGCCTTCGGGTCCAACTTGCGCGCGATACGCCCCGAAGCGCGCGCCGGCGATTTCGCAATATCCGGCGTCGGCCGCCCATAGAGCCAGCCTTGTCCGAAATCGACGCCCAAATCGGACAGGCTTTCGTGTTGGTCTTCCCTCTCTATCATTTCCGCCACCGTCTTCACATCGAGCGTCCTGCAGGTCGCCAAGACACCCCGGATGATGGCACGCTCGCGGTTCCCTTCCGTGATGCCCCGGATATAGGCGCCGTCGATCTTGACGTATCCCACTTCGAGCTTCTGGAGGTAGGGCAGCGACGACGCACCCGCGCCGAAGTCGTCAAGGCAGATAGGATGCCCCTTCTTGGCCAATCTCGCCACGGCGCTGGCGGCGCGAGCCAGATCTTCGAGCTTGGCCGATTCGGTGATTTCGACGATCAGCCGATGCCTACCCTGCCCGATCTTGTCGGCCAGTTCGTCGAACATGTCGAGGAAGCGGTCGTTGAGAAGCGAGCGCGCGGACATATTCACGGCAAGGCTCAACGGCTCCTCGCCCGCGATGGCCTCCTGCAGGCGCAGGACCGCGCCCTGGGTAACCGCGAGGTCCACCTCGTGGATGGTGTTGGTTTGCTCGGCGAACACGATGTCGTCGAAGGGAGACCGGCCATCGGCAAATCGCAACAACACTTCGTAGTGATGGACCGCGCGATCTGCGAGAGCGACGATCGGCTGGTAGTGCAGCGACAACCGGCGCTCGTGGATGACATCCCGCATCATGACCACGCGGCTTAGCGTTTCGGCCGTCATTCTGCGGAAATATTCCTCCGCGGAACCCTGCCCGATCACCGCCGCACCCTCGGCACGGAACTTGTCGAGGATATAGGTCAGGATGTTCTCGACGTCGGAATCCGCGAGGGAATTGACATGCAGATCCACGGTCGTCTCGCTGAGTTTCAGATCATCGAGAGCGAGCTCGTAATCCTGACCCAAGCGGCTGAGGGATTCCGAAATGAGCGCCGAATCCTCTTTCTCAAAATGCGTCACGGCAAACCTGCCGTCGCCGAGCTGAGCGGCCGATTCCGTGCCGACCGCATGCAACCGAAGCCGTGAGCCGATTTCCGCCACCAGCGCATCGGCGCGTTGCGGCCCAAGCAACTTGCCAAGCTCGGCCGTGCCACAAATTTGTACAAGAGTCAGACATGCGGATTTGCCGGCATTCCGGGCCGCCCGCACAGCGTTTTGCGTTGCCCTGGTGAAATCGACGGCATCAAGAAGGCCGGTCAGCGCATCCCGATTCACAGAACCGGATGCCGGCATGTCCTCCACGCGCAGCGACATCGACAGCAAGTAGATCGGATCGCCGGAAGCCAGCGAGCGGTACATGCAGGTCCTGACACGACGACCGCGATCCGGCTCCGAGAGCAGGGTCAAATCGACGTCGCGCAGCCTTTGGCCTTGCCCCAGATCCCTCAAGGCAGATTTGACGAGGATGTCGTCGTGTGGCGGGAGGAAACGCGAGAAAGCTTCTCCCGGCAGTTTCTCCGAATCCGCGCCCAGAATCGAACGCACCGCGCCGGCTGACCATTTCACACGACAGGTGGCATCCAATTCGAGGAGCAGATCCGCCGTGGAAAAGGCAAAACCGACGAAGCGATCTCGTTCGCGTCGCAGTAACTCGAGGGCCGGAGCTTCCATGCGTTCCCCACACATGGTTCAACACCAGGGCGACCCCATTGTAACGCTAAGGCATTGCTTCATCAACAGTTTACCAATTGCCCATACGATCTATTATTAGTTGCTTCCCTATCGCGTTTCCGCTTTGATTTCATTAGATTTTAAAACAACACTCAGGTCGTCGCTTGCCTGTGATCGAGACGGGACTCGCCATTTCGGACCCAGCCCCTATGATCCGCGCCGAATTCCTGGATGGGACCTCTATGCAGTTGAAACAACACCTGATCGCTGCCGCGCGCGAAGCGGGAAAAGTCATCTTGCGGATTTATGAAAGCGACTTCCGCGCCGAGCGAAAATCGGATTCCTCGCCGGTGACGGAAGCCGATACCGCCGCGGAAGCCGTGATCATAGCGGCGCTTTCGACCGCGGCGCCGGGGATACCGGTGATCGCCGAAGAAGAGGTCGCCAGCCGCGGAGCGCCGAAGAGCGCGCCGGACCGGTTCTTCCTGGTCGACCCCCTGGACGGAACCAAGGAATTCATCGCCCGGAACGGAGAATTCACGGTCAATATCGCGCTGATCGAAAACGGGCGGCCTGTCGCGGGCGTGGTCTTTTTGCCGGTCTTCGATACTCTCTATGTGGCGGAAAACGGTCGCGCCGAGCGCTGGCAAGGAACCAGCGGGCCGGAACCGATCGTCGCCCGTGCCGCGCCGGTGGATGGTCTTGTGATGGCGATCAGTCGGTCGCATGCCGACAAGGAATTGGTGAAAGCGGAAGAACTCGGCCTGAAGGTCACCGACACCATCGTCGCCGGCAGCTCGCTGAAGTTCTGCCGGGTTGCGGAAGGCGCAGCCGACCTTTACCCGCGCTTCGGTACCACCATGGAATGGGACACGGCAGCCGGTCAGGCCGTGCTGGAGGCCGCGGGCGGCCGGGTCGAAACCATCGACCACCAGCCGCTGCGCTACGGCAAACCGGAATTCCGCAATCCGCATTTCGTCGCCTACGGAAAGCAGCGGGACGCGGCAGCTCAATAATGGTGCGTCCGAATTGAAAGCTCGGCTGCTGCAACCCACCCTCGGAAATTTGGGACGTGCCGCGACGGCCTTGCGCGAAGGCAAGCTCGTCGCCTTCCCCACCGAGACGGTTTACGGCCTGGGCGGCGACGCCACCAACGATCGCGCGGTGGCGGCGATCTACGCGGCCAAGGGACGGCCGAGCTTCAATCCGCTAATCGTCCATGTCGGGAGCCTTTCAGCCGCCGACAAGCTGGTGCAACTGAACGGCGATGCGGAACGCCTCGCACGGGCGTTCTGGCCCGGCGCGCTGACCCTGGTGTTGCCGCGCAAGCCCAAAACCCGGCTCTCGCTTCTGGTGAGCGCCGGGTTGGACAGCGTCGCCATCCGGGTTCCCGCGCATCCGGCGGCGCAGGGCCTGCTGATGATGGCGGGCCTGCCGCTCGCCGCACCCAGCGCCAATCCTTCGGGCAAGATCAGCCCGACCCGGGCCGATCATGTGGCGAAGGTCTTGGGCGGGAAGGTTTCCATGATCATCGACGGCGGGCCCTGCAAGGTCGGAATCGAATCGACCGTTCTCAGCCTGCTGGATTCGCCCCGCATCCTACGTCCAGGCGGCATCACAGCGGAACAGCTTGCCGGGGTGCTCGGGCGAGAGGTTGAAGCCCAGCCTCAGGAGACACCGCAGGCGCCGCGCAGCCCTGGGCAGCTCGACAGCCATTACGCCCCCGGCCTGCCGGTTCGTTTGAACGCCGTTTCCGTTGATTCCGGAGAGGCGCTGTTGGCTTTCGGGCCTACCGCACCCGCGGCTGAGATCTCCCTCAATCTCAGCCCCACCGGCGATACCGTCGAAGCCGCCGCCAATCTCTTCGCCATGCTGCGCGAACTCGACCGACCGAGCTACCGAGGCATTGCCGTTTCGGCAATCCCCGAGACCGGCTTGGGGGTCGCGATCAACGATCGGCTCCGCCGCGCCGCCGCGCCGCGATAACGGGAATCTCTTCCCGAACTTCCCAACCCGGGGCATTCCGGCGCATCATGCAGGCTGGTCAAAGGGGAAATGATCATGAGCCAGTATGAGGCGCCCGTCTCGGATATCCTGTTCACACTGGAGACCGTGGCGAGGCTCGACGAATTGACGAAGCTGCCCGGCTATCAGGACGCGACACCCGATACGGTGCAGGCGATTCTGGAAGAGGCCGGCAAATTCGCCGGTGGGGTCCTGGCGCCGTTGAACGCCATCGGGGACCGCCAGGGCAGCCGGCTGGAAAACGGCGCGGTGCGCACGCCGGATGGTTCCGTCGATGCTTATCACGGCTTTGCCGAAGCCGGCTGGAATTCCATCGCCTTCGATCCCGAATATGGCGGACAGGGCATGCCCTGGGCCTTGACCAGCGCCCTGCAGGAGATCTGGAACTCCGCGAACATGGCCTTCGCGCTCTGTCCGCTGCTGACCCAAGGAGCCATCGAACTGCTGCAGGCGCATGGCACGCCCGAACAGAAAGCGCTCTATCTTCCGAAAATGATCGCCGGCTCCTGGACGGGGAGCATGAATCTCACCGAACCGCAGGCTGGCTCCGATCTCGGCGCCATCCGCACCCGCGCCGAACCGTTCGGCGACGGCAACCGCTATCACATCCGCGGCCAGAAGATCTTCATCACCTATGGCGATCATGATTTCGCCGAGAACATCGTGCATCTCGTGCTGGCGCGGCTTCCCGATGCGCCCGCCGGCTCCAAGGGCATCTCGCTGTTCATCGTGCCGAAATTCCTGCCCGGCGCGGATGGCGCGGTCGGTCCACGCAACGACCTGCGTTGCGTCTCGCTGGAGCACAAGCTCGGCATCCATGCCTCGCCCACCTGTGTCATGGCTTTCGGAGACAATGAGGGGGCGATCGGTTTCCGGATCGGCGAACCCAATCGCGGGCTCGAATATATGTTCACCATGATGAACAATGCCCGCCTCGCCGTCGGCATTCAGGGCCTGGCGATCGCGGAACGTGCCTATCAGCATGCCGTCGGCTATGCGCGGCAGCGCGTTCAGGGCGCCGTGATCGGCGAAGCTGCCCATGGCCCCCAGGATCCATTGTCGATCCTGCACCATCCCGACGTGCGGCGGAATCTGCTGACCATGCGCGCACTCACCCAGAGCATGCGCTGCTTGGCACTCTACGCTGCGGCGGCACTCGACCGCGCCAAGCGTGAGAGCGATCCCGCCGCGCGCGCGAAAAGCCAGGCCTTGACCGACTTCCTGATCCCCATCGTGAAGGCCTGGTGCACCGATCAAGGCGTGCGCGTGGCTTCGCTGGGCGTCCAGATCCATGGCGGCACCGGTTTCATCGAGGAGACCGGCGCCGCGCAATATTACCGGGACGCGCGGATCGCCCCCATCTATGAAGGCACCAACGGTATCCAGGCCATCGATCTGCTCGGCCGCAAGCTGCTGCGCGACGACGGAAAGACGGCCCGGGCGCTGCTGGCGGAAATCGCCGCGACCATGGCGGAGCTCGATGCGACGCCTGCGCTGAGCGGCACCAAAAGCGCGCTTCAATCGGCGCTGAAATCCATGGACGAAGCGATCGCCTTCGTGCTCGATCACGGCAAGCAAGATCTGAAGCGGGGACTTGCCGTCGCGACACCTCTGCTCGGCCTTTGCGGCACGGTTATCGGTGGCTGGCTGCTGGCGCGCGCCGCCGCTGCGGCGGCTCGCCTGCGCAGCGAGACCGATCCCACCTTCGCCGCGGCGAAGCTCGCCACGGCGATCTTCTATGTGGAGAACATTCTCCCCGAAGCCTCGGCTTTGGCGGCCGTCGTCATGCGCGACGGGTCGAGCACGCTCGACTTTCCCTTGGATGCATTCTAGGGCACCGGCCATCATGATCGAAAGCGACCTCACCGGCTTCTCCAATCTGCGTCTCAACGACCGGCAAGGACAATTGCTGGAACAGCTTCGCCGCGATCGTGTCGCCACCATCGCCGCCTTGGCGAAGGGCCTGGAAGTCTCCACCGAAACCGTACGCCGGGACGTGCGATGGCTGGCGGCCAAAGGCCTGGTGACCAAGAGCCATGGCAGCGTCGCGTGGCCGGACCGGCGCGAGGATCGGCCGCTGGATCGGCGATTGCTGGTGAACATGCCGGCCAAGCAGGCCATCGCCGCAGCGCTCGCCAAGGAGATAGCCGACGGGGAATCGCTGCTGATCGATACCGGAAGCACCAACATCTATGTCGCCGAAGCCTTGCAGGCGCATCGCGGCCTGACCGCCATCACCAATTCCGCGCCGATCGCGCAGCGGCTGTCCCAGGGCCGCGGCAGCAAGGTGTTCCTGGCCGGCGGCGAGGTGCGCGCCGATGACAGCGCC
>DASYDA010000133.1:0-4387 GCA_036499865.1 Dongiaceae bacterium
CCGTGCTTTATGAAAACGTGATCGGCCGGAACGAGGCTCTCATCGGCTGTTCCGGGTTTCCAGCCAAGCTGGGATTCGAACGGTGTGACGGATTCATCATGCCGTTCGACCGTGGCGACGCTTGGCAGCAGGGCGGTTAACACGCGGATCCCCTGTACAATCTTCGGCGGCACGGGAAAGCTCGGTTGGACATCGATGACGAGGAGCACCTGCTTCATGCCGCGATCCATCGCACGAAACGCCGGTCCACGCGAATCCGATCAATATCCGTCCACCGCGACGACGGCTTCGGCGAAGGCCTGCGGGGCTTCCTGAGGCAGGTTGTGTCCGATGCCGCCCTTGATGAGCCGGTGCGCGTATTTGCCCGAGAACTTGTTGCGGTAGGCGGCGGGTTCCGGATGCGGGGCGCCGTTGGCATCGCCTTCGAGGGTGATCGTGGGGACCGTGATGACCAGGCCCTCGGCCAAGCGCCTTTCCAGATCGTCGTATTGCGGTTCGCCTTCCGCGACGCCCAGGCGCCAGCGGTAATTGTGGATCACGATGCCGACGTGATCCGGATTGTCGAAGGCCGTCGCGCTGCGGTCGAAGGTGGCGTTGTCGAAATTCCACTTCGGCGAAGCGAGCTCCCAAATCAGCCGCGCGAAATCGCGCCGGTATTCACCATAGCCCGCCTGGCCGCGCTCCGTGGCGAAGTAGTACTGGTACCACCATGCGTATTCGGCTTTCGGCGGCAACGGCCGCTTGTTGATTTCACGACTGCCGATCAGGTAGCCGCTCACCGAGACCATGGCCTTGCAGCGCTCCGGCCACAGCGCCGCGACGATATTGGCTGTCCGCGCGCCCCAGTCAAAACCGGCGATGATCGCCTTCTGGATCTTCAGAGCGTCCATCAGGGCGATGACATCGACGCCGAGCACCGCCTGCTGGCCGTTCCGGACGGTCTCAGCGGAGAGGAAGCGCGTGGTACCGTAGCCGCGCAGATGCGGAACGATCACCCGATAGCCCGCCGAAGCCAGCAACGGCGCCACATCGACGAAGCTGTGGATGTCGTAGGGCCAGCCATGCAGGAGAATGACGGCGGGACCTTCGGAATGCCCGGCTTCGGCGTATCCAACATTCAGCACGCCCGCGTCGATCTGCTTCAGCGCGCCAAACGACGTGTTGGTTCCCGGGACGATGGTCGGCAAGACCGCCGGCTTGGACTGCGCTTGCGCAGAACCGAGCATGCCGAGCTCGGCCGCCGCCGCGAACATGGCCATGGTTCCAGAAAAGCGGCGGCGGCGATGGTTGATCTCTTCGGACATTCATTCAACTCCAATTAAAAGATAGCTTCCCGACAAACACCGGACAGATCGGGATCAGACCAGGCTGATCGCGACATCGACATTGCCGCGTATGGCTTTGGAATACGGGCAGGTCTGGTGCGCGGCGTCCACCAGAGCCTGGGCGGTTGCGCGTTCCATGCCCGGCACGCTGACATTGAGACGCGCCTGGAGGGAATACGCACCCTCGGTCAGGCACAGATCCACCTCGGCGTCGATCGCGAGGTCATCCGGCAGGGCGACCTTCATCTTACGGGCCGCGAGGCCCATCGCGCCTTCGAAACAGGCCGACCAGCCGGCGGCGAACAATTGCTCGGGATTGCTGCCGGAACCCGTGCTGCCGGGAGACGAGAGCTTGATGTCCAGATGGCCATCGGAGCTGCGCGCCGTGCCGTGCTCCCGTCCGCCGGTGGTGTGGGTCTTGGCTGTGTACAGGACTTTTCCAACTTGGGTCATGGCGGATTCCTTTTCAAATGGAGCGATGGTTGGCTGCTTCATAAAAATGCCTGGCTTGTGATCAGCGCAGCGACCGGAATGCGGCGCGGAGCTCGGCGCTGAAGAGTTCCGGCTGTTCCCAAGCCGCGAAGTGGCCGCCCTTATCGACCTCGTTGAAATAGATGAGCTTGTGATAGCTGCGCTCAGCCCAGCTTCGTGGCGTGCGATAGATCTCGCCGGGGAAGACCGTCACCGCGGCCGGGATCGCGATATCCACGGCGTTGAAGTTATTGGCGTTGTTCTCCCAATAGAGCTGCGCGGAAGAGATCGCGCTGTTGGTGAGCCAGTAGAGCGTGATATCGTCGAGCATCTCGTCCTTGGTGAGTGATCGCTCAGGCTCGCCGCCGCTATAGGTCCACTGGGCAAACTTGTCGTACATCCAGGCGGCAAGGCCGACCGGCGAATCCGACAATCCGTAGCCCACGGTTTGCGGCCGGGTCACCATCATGTAGGCGTAGCCGCAATTCTTCTTGTAGAAGGTGTCGAGCGAATCGAAAGCGGCCTTCTCAACATCCGACAACCCGGCCGGCGCCGGATCGCCGTTATTGAGGGCCTTCGCGACATCCGGCGGCACGGTCGCCGGCATATTGACGTGGATGCCGAGCAGCCCCGCCGGTGCCTGACGCGCCATCACGTCCGAGATCACCGAACCCCAATCGCCGCCCTGAGAGACATAACGCTTGTATCCCAATCGCTCCATCAGCACGGCCCAGGCGCGCGCGATGCGGTCAGGGCCCCAGCCGGTGCTCTGCGGCTGGGCCGAGAAACCATAACCGGGCATCGAGGGCAGAACGAGATCGAAGGCGTCTTCCGCTTTTCCGCCATGCGCCGTCGGATCGCTGAGCGGGCCGATGACCTTCACGAGTTCCAGGATCGAGCCCGGCCAGCCATGGGTGATGATCAGCGGCAGCGCGTTCGGATGGCGAGAGCGGACATGGATGAACTGGATATCGAGCCCGTCGATCTTCGTGACGAACATGGGCAAGGCATTCAACTTCGCCTCCACCTTTCGCCAGTCGTAATCGGTTGCCCAGTAACGGACCAGCGGCTGGAGCTTTGCCAGTTGAACGCCCTGGGATTGGTCCGTGACCGTTTCCCGGGCGGGCCAGCGTGTTGCCTTCAAACGCCGGCGGAGGTCGGTGAGTTCCTCTTCCGGAGTGTTGACGTGGAAGGGGCGGATCGTGCTGTCATTGGTCGCGGCGCTCTGTTTTACGGGAAGCAAGCTGAGGGCTGCCGCGGCGGCCGAGCCGGCCAGGAAGACGCGTCGGCCGGGCGATAACGGTGTTGCGGACATGATTATTCTCCTGGGCGGTGAGGGCTGATGGCCTGGGGCTTTTTTGTCGCATCCATTGGGGAATCTCCCGAAACTGGGATCGAGGCGACAATGTCCGAAGGGCGAGCATTCCGCTTTGAGGGCGCGCGGATTTATCCTCCAGGCGGCCTTGATTTTTGCGGTAGACGAGTTGTGTTAGGTTCTGGAACCCAACGGGATAACAGCCGGCAGGGATGTGCTTTTTGCTTTATCGGTTCGAAGATCTTGCCCTCGATGCCAGCCGGCGCGAATTGCGCCGTGGCGATGATCTTGTCGCGGTCGAGCCGCAAGTCTTTGATCTGCTGGAATTTCTCATCCGTGCCCGGGATCGCGTGGTCAGCCGCGACGATCTCTTCGCCGCCGTCTGGAAAGGGCGCATCGTCTCGGAAGCGACGCTCAGCAGCCGGGTGAACTCGGCGCGCGCCGCGATTGGCGACAATGGCAGGGAACAGCGCCTGATCCGCACTCTACCGCGCAAAGGTGTCCGCTTCGTCGGCGCGGTGCTGGAAGAGTCCGATCCCCCATCTGAACCGGTGGTGGAAGCGGTGCTGGAAACCGTGAAACCGCGCATGGCCGATCCGGAGGGTCCGTCGATAGCGGTTCTGCCCTTCACCAATATGAGCGGCGATCCGGAACAGGACTATTTCGCCGACGGCATCGCGGAGGATATCACCACCGCTTTGTCACGCTGCAGCGGGCTGTTCGTGATCGCCCGGAACTCCTCCTTCACCTATAAGGGCAAGGCGGTCGATATCCGCCTCGTGGGGCGCGAGCTTGGCGTGGGCTATGTGCTGGAGGGCAGCGTGCGGCGCGGTGGCAATCGCCTGCGGATCAGTGGCCAGCTCATCGATGCGACCTCCGGCGCCCATCTCTGGGCGGACCGCTATGACGGCGATCTGGGCGATGTCTTCGATCTTCAGGACCGGATCACGGAAAGCGTGGTTGCTGCGATCGAGCCGACTTTGCAACTCGCCGAGATCGAGCGGAGCAAGCACAACCGGCCGAACACGCTCGACGCCTATGATCTCCTGCTGCGCGCATACGGATTGGAATATGAGTTCACCGCCGAGAGCATGGCGGCGGCGCTGGATTGCCTCGACCAGGCGCTGACGATCGACCCCAACTACGCCCCGGCGATGGCGGCGGCGGCCTATTGCCATGCGCAGTGCCATTTCCAGGGCTGGGTGCCGCAGGACGATGCCTATCGCACGGAAGGCGTGAGGCTCGCCTGGCGTGCGGTCACGCTGGCGCCGAACGA
>DASYDA010000134.1:0-6424 GCA_036499865.1 Dongiaceae bacterium
CGAGCAATCGTCCGCGGATGATCTCGGAGAAGCCGATGATGGCGTTGAGCGGCGTCCGCAATTCGTGGCTCATATTCGCCAGGAACATCGACTTCGCGATATTCGCTTCCTGGGCGCGATTGCGCGCTTCGATCAGATCCCTTTCGAATTGCCGCTGCTCGGTGATGTCGAAGCCGATGCAGACCACCAGCAGAACCCCGCCCGCGCCGTCGTTCAGCGCGACATTGGACCATTTCATCAGGCGCCGTTCGCCGTTTTTGCTGACCCAATGATTGACGTTGGACCGCGGGAAATCCGCCAGTTTCGGCCGGTCGAGGAAGCCGGAAACGGCGCCGTAGTCTTCAGGCGGGATGACCTTGCGCATGGTATCCGGAACCTGCAGCTCGGCCATGCTGTAGCCTGACAGCCTTTCCGCGGTCTTGTTGGCGCGGACCAGCTTGCCGCCGCGGTCGAAAACGGTGATCGCCGCATCGACGCTGTCGAGGATAAGATCGACCATCGCGTCTTGCGAGGCATGGGACATGCGATGATGTCGCACCCGGCGTATCACGGCGTTGCCGATGCAACCGCCCAGTAATCCGATCATTATGTACAGCGACGCCAACATCCCTGTTTCGACTTTCGTTGTCGGGTCCGTTCGCAGTGCTTATTCAAGCCGGACCTCATGAAAGATTGGTTAAATCTCCTCAGATTTGCATACCAAGCGAACACCTGGGTGTAAGAACGGCACGGTCCTTTATACGGTCCTTTATACGGTCTTTATAGGCCGCCGGTCGCTTCCCTATAGAAGCCTGACGGCGCGACGCACCACATTTCACCCAGCCTGGACTCACCCGCGGGAATTCACCCGCGGTTCAACCTCCAGGGGTTGAATCATGCTGGAATGGATGCTTGACGGTTTCGGCGTCGTGGTGCTGGTCGGCCAGGCGGCATTTTTCCTAGCCCTGGGCGACATCGAAGCGCCACACCCGCGGCCCAGCCAGAGAGGCGGGCCGGGATCGTCTGTGCCGGATTTGCAAGGACATGGCCGCTTCGGAGCCAGCCGTTAGGCTGCGGCCGCGCCGATAGGTTTCGACGCAAGGCGCCAATCTCACCAAAGGACCACATCGTCATGCTCGACTTCTGGATGATTGCGATCGGTGTCGCTTTCTTTGCCGTAATGATCGCCTACACGGCCGCCTGCGACCGCTTGTAAAGGAACTTCCATGTCACTCGATCTCGTGCTCGGCGCGGCCGTCTCTCTCGGCCTGCTGCTTTATCTCGTCTATGCCCTGATCCGTCCGGAGCGGTTCTGAAAATGGGCGGTTCTGAACAAGCGATCTTGAGGAGCGCACCGCTATGACTTTCAACGGCTGGATCCAGATCGCGATCTTCTGTCTGGTCATCATCGGATTGACCAAGCCTCTGGGCGGTTATCTGACCCGTGTTTTCAACGGCGAACGCACGCTGCTTTCGCCGATCCTGCGTCCGATCGAGCGGATCACCTATGCGATCTGCGGTGTCGATGATTCCAAGGAGCAGCACTGGACCGTCTATACGGCCGGCATGCTGCTGTTCAGTCTCGTGGGGTTCCTGTTTCTCTACACGTTGCAGCGACTTCAGGCCGTCATTCCGTTGTTCAATCCCGCGGGGCAGACCGCCGTCAGCGAGCATCTCTCCTTCGACACGGCGGTGAGCTTCGTCGCCAACACCAACTGGCAGTCCTACGTGCCGGAGACGACGGTGAGCTATCTCACCCAGATGATGGGCCTCACGGTCCAGAACTTCGTCTCCAGCGCTACCGGCGTCGCCCTTGCGCTGGCGCTGATCCGCGGCTTCTCGCGCCGCTCCGGCCGGACCGTCGGTAATTTCTGGGTCGATCTCACCCGGTGCACGCTCTATGTGCTGCTGCCGATCTCGATCGTCGTCACGCTGTTCTTCGTCTGGCAGGGCATACCGCAGAACCTCAGCCCCTATACCGAGATAACGACGCTGGAAGGCGCCAAGCAGGTGATCGCCCAGGGGCCGGTGGCTTCCCAGGAAGTCATTAAGATGCTCGGCACCAATGGCGGCGGCTTCTTCAACACCAACTCCGCGCATCCGTTCGAGAATCCCAACGCTCTCACCAACTTCGTCGAGATGGTGCTGATCTTCGCGATCGGCGCCGCCCTCACCAACGTCTTCGGGCGCATGGTGGGCAGCCAGCGCCAGGGTTGGACGCTCTTCGCCGCCATGGGCGTCCTATTTCTGGTCGGCGTATTCGTGACCTATGGGGCGGAAGCGCCCGGCAACCCGGCTTTTGCGGCCATGGGCGTGGATCAACAGGCGAGCGCCCTGCAGTCCGGCGGCAATATGGAAGGCAAGGAGGTCCGGTTCGGGATCGCCAACTCGGCACTCTTCACCACCGTGACCACCGATGCTTCCTGCGGCGCCGTCAACAACATGCATGACAGCCTGATGCCGCTCGCCGGAATGATGCCCATCGTCAACATGATGCTGGGCGAGGTGATCATCGGCGGCGTGGGCGCCGGCCTCTATGGCATGCTGCTCTTCGCCATCGTCGCTGTCTTCATCGCCGGATTGATGGTCGGACGTACGCCGGAATATCAGGGCAAGAAGATCGAGGCGCGGGAGGTCAAGATGTCGATGCTCGCCATCCTGGTCCTGCCGTTGTCGATCCTTGGTTTCTCGGCGATCGCTTCGGTGGTCGCTCCGGGCCTGGCCGGGCTGGAGAACTCGGGTCCGCATGGGTTCAGCGAAATGCTGTACGCCTATGTTTCCGGCACCGCCAACAATGGGAGCGCCTTCGCCGGGTTGACCGCGAACAGCCTCTTCTACAACACCACGATCGGTCTCGCGATGCTGATCGGCCGCTTCGCCATGATCGTGCCGATGATGGCCGTGGCCGGCTCTTTGGTGACCAAGAAGATCGTTCCGCAATCCGCCGGAACCTTGCCTACGAACACCCCGCTCTTCGTCGGCCTGCTGGTGGGCGTCATCGTGATCGTCGGCGGCTTGACCTACTTCCCGGCGATCGCGCTCGGACCCATCGTCGAACATTTCGCGATGAATGCCGGCAACCTGTTCTGAGCCAGAACTCAACTCGGTGGACTGAACTATGGAAAGCGCTAAGGCCCGCAAGGGCGCTTCGGTCAGCACTTTGACCGATCCCAAGATCCTGATCCCCGCGATCGGGGATTCGATCCGGAAACTCGACCCGCGGATGATGATCCGCAACCCCGTGATGTTCGTGGTCGAAGTCGTCGCCACGTTGACGACGATCCTGTTCATCCGCGATCTCGTGACCGGAGCCGGCAATTACGGCTTTTCGTTCCAGATCAATCTCTGGCTCTGGTTCACCGTGATCTTCGCCAATTTCGCGGAAGCGGTGGCGGAAGGCCGCGGCAAGGCCCAGGCCGCCACGCTGCGGAAGACCAAGACGGAAACCAATGCGAAGCTCTTGGGGAATGCCAAGACCGAGCAGTGGAAATCCGTTCCGGCCACGGCGCTCAAGGTCGGCGACATCGTTCTGGTGGAGGCGGGCGACCTCATCCCCAGCGACGGTGAGGTGATCGAGGGCGTCGCTTCGGTGAACGAAGCGGCGATCACCGGTGAATCGGCTCCCGTGATCCGCGAAAGCGGCGGCGACCGCTCGGCGGTGACCGGCGGCACGCAGGTGATCTCCGATCATATCAAGGTCCGCATCACGGCGGCTCCGGGCTCGACCTTCATCGACCGCATGATCGCGCTGGTCGAAGGCGCCTCGCGTCAGAAGACGCCGAACGAGATCGCGCTCAACATTCTCCTGGCCGGCATGACGCTGATCTTCGTGTTCGCCGTGGTCACCATCCCGAGCTTTGCCGCCTATGCCGGCGGCCATATCTCGGTCCTGGTCCTGGTGGCCCTCTTCGTGACCCTGATTCCGACCACCATCGGCGCCTTGCTTTCGGCGATCGGCATCGCCGGCATGGACCGGCTGGTGCGCTTCAACGTGCTGGCCATGTCCGGTCGCGCGGTAGAGGCCGCTGGCGACGTCGACACCCTGTTGCTCGACAAGACCGGCACCATCACCCTCGGCAACCGCCAAGCGACCGAATTCGTGCCGGTGCAGGGCGTCAATGAGAAGGATCTCGCCGAGGCGACCCTGCTGGCTTCGCTCTCCGACGAAACGCCGGAAGGACGCTCGATCGTCACTCTTGCGCGGCAGAAATACGGCATCCGCGGCGAGCATGCGCCCCAGAATGCCCAGTTCGTACCGTTCACCGCGCAGACCCGCATCAGCGGCATCGACAGCAACGGCACATCGATCCGCAAGGGCGCGGTCGATGCGGTCCTGGCCTATGTCGGCGGCGGCCCTGATCAGTCTATGCGGGACCAGGCGGGGCGGGACCAGGCGGGGCGGGACGTCACCGCGGTCGCCGAGCGGATCGCCAAGTCCGGCGGCACGCCTTTGGCGGTGGCGAAGGACGGACGGCTACTGGGCGTCATCCACCTGAAGGATATCGTCAAGAACGGCATCCACGAACGTTTCGCGGAGCTCCGCGCCATGGGCATCCGCACCGTCATGATCACCGGCGACAATCCGCTCACTGCCGCGGCGATCGCAGCCGAATCCGGCGTCGATGACTTCCTCGCCCAAGCGACGCCGGAGGCGAAGCTGAAGCTGATCCGCGACGAGCAGGCCCAGGGCAAGCTGATCGCCATGTGCGGCGACGGCACCAACGACGCGCCGGCGCTGGCGCAAGCGGATGTCGGCGTCGCCATGAACACCGGCACCATGGCGGCGCGCGAAGCGGGTAACATGATCGATCTCGACAGCGATCCGACCAAGCTCATCGAGATCGTGGAGATCGGCAAGCAGCTGCTGATGACCCGCGGCGCCTTGACGACGTTCTCGATCGCCAACGACGTCGCCAAGTATTTCGCGATCATCCCCGCGATGTTCGTCGCCTTCTACCCGCAACTCCAGGCGCTGAACATCATGCATCTGGCGACGCCGCAGAGCGCCATCCTGTCGGCGATCATCTTCAACGCGCTGATCATCGTCGCGCTGATTCCGCTTTCGCTGAGGGGCGTCACCTATCGCCCGGTCGGCGCTGCGTCCGCCTTGCGCCGCAACCTGCTGATCTACGGGCTGGGTGGAATTATCGTCCCCTTTATCGGTATCAAGGCCATCGACATGGTGGTTTCCGCTATCGGGCTTGCCTGATTCGGGCTTATCTGAGGAGCTAGGACTATGTTGAACCAGTTACGCCCCGCCATCCTGATGTTCGTCGTTCTGACGGTCATCACGGGCCTTGCCTATCCCCTGGCGATGACCGGGATCGCCCAAGCGGTGTTCCCGCACCAGGCGAATGGCAGCCTGATCGAGAAGGACGGCAAGGTGATCGGCTCGGAATTGATCGGCCAGAACTTCACCTCCGAGAAGTATTTCCACGGCCGTCCTTCGGCGACCTCCGGCGCCGATCCCAGCGACCCGAGCAAGTCGATTTCGCTTCCCTATAACGCTGGCGCTTCCGTGGGGTCGAATTACGGCCCGACGGCCAAGGCGCTGATCGACCGCGTCAAGGGCGACGTCGACAAGCTGAAGGCGGAGAATCCCTCGACACCGGTCCCGGCCGATCTCGCGACCGCATCGGGCAGCGGTCTCGACCCGGACATCACGCCGGCCGGCGCCCTCTTCCAGGTGCCGCGGGTGGCGAAAGCCCGGGGGATCTCCGAGGACAAGCTGCGCCAGCTCGTGGCAGACAATACCGGCGGGCGGTTCCTCGGCATCATCGGCGAGCCCCATGTCAATGTTCTCAAATTGAACATGGCGCTTGATGCGGCGCCGGCACCCTGAATGCGCTAAGATCGGTTCATGAGTGTCCATGAAGAACCGATCCGACCAGAACCTGAAGCCCTCCTGGAAGAAGCCGGCCGCGCCAACCGCGGCCGGCTGAAGATTTATTTCGGGATGGCGCCGGGGGTCGGAAAGACCTTCGCCATGCTGGAAGCCGCGCGCCATCTCAAGGCTGCGGGGCGCGACGTGGTCGTGGGGCTGGTCGAAACCCACGGACGCCAGGAGACCATAGCCCTCACCGAGGGGCTGGAGATCCTTCCGCACCGCAAGCTCAGCCATCGCGGCCATGTGCTGGAAGAGTTCGACGTCGAGGCCGCCTTGGCGCGGCATCCGGGCCTCCTGCTGGTCGATGAAATGGCGCATACCAACGCGCCGGACAGCGTGCATCCGAAGCGATGGCAGGATGTCGAGCAGCTGCTCCGCGCCGGTATCGACGTGCATTCCACGCTCAACGTCCAGCACATCGAGAGCCTGAACGACGTCGTCGCCCGGATCACCGGGATCCGCGTGCGGGAGACCGTGCCGGATATGGTGCTGGAGCAGGCGGACGAGGTCGAACTCGTCGATCTGACGCCGCGCGAACTGGTCGAGCGGTTGCAGCAG
>DASYDA010000135.1:0-6237 GCA_036499865.1 Dongiaceae bacterium
TAGCAAGCCCTGGGCCGTAGGCCCGAGCGCCATCGGTATGCGGATGAACCCCTATGGCGCGGCGCCTATGGAAAACCCGAACAACATCCGCCAGGCGATGAACTACAACGATCCCCGGCAGCGCGGCCTGCTCGGCGCCGCCTGGATTCTAGGTTATTACGCGCATTTCGCCAATGGCGGTGCCGAGGCGATTACCTTCGGCGGCACGACCGGCGCCTTCGGTCTCGTCCATGCGAAACAGACATGGCCGCAACCCTGGTACGATCAGGCGGGCGGCCTCTATCCGGCCTATCATGTGGTGCGCGGCCTCGCCGGCCTCGCGGGGCACAAGATGCATCCGGTGGAAATCTCGCTGCCCAGCAAGGTGCAGGCCGTGGCGGTTGATGTTGATTCCGGCTTAACGCTCTGGGTGGCGAATCTGACCGGAGAAAAGCTCCAGATCGAACTGCCTCGTGCGGCGCGCTCGGGCTTCGTGCTCGACGCCGCGAGCTTCGCTTCGACCGCTTCGAACACCAAAGCGGTTGAGGCCAGTCGGAAAAGCATGACCGGAACCGGCTTGACACTCGATGCCTATGGTGTCGCAAATCTCGCGCTCTAAGGCATTGCTTTCCTTTGCATAAATCAAGGATGACCAATCCATGCATGTAATGATCATCGGCGGAGCGGGTATGATCGGCCGCAAGCTTGCCGAGCGGCTGGCCTCCGAAGGCAAGGTCTCGAAGCAGGAAGTCTCGAAGCTGACCTTGGTCGATGTCGTGGCGCCCGCCAAGCCGGCCGGCTTCAAAGGCGAGGCGGAACTGCTGACCGCCGACCTCTCGGAACCCGGCACGGCCGGAAAGCTGATTGCGGCCCGACCCGACCTCATCTTTCATCTGGCTGCGGTGGTTTCCGGCGAGGCGGAAGCCGACTTCGAGAAGGGCTACAGCATCAATCTTGACGGCACCCGCTATCTCTTCGAGGCGGTGCGCAAGGCGGGATTGCGACAGCCTTACAATCCGCGCATCGTGTTCACCTCATCGATCGCGGTCTTCGGCGCGCCTTTTCCGGACCGCATCCATGACGAATATTTCAACACGCCGTTGACCAGCTACGGCACGCAGAAGGCGATCTGCGAGCTGCTGCTCTCGGATTACAGCCGGCGCGGCTTCTTCCAGGGCATCGGCATCCGGCTGCCGACCATCTGCATCCGTCCGGGCAAGCCGAACAAGGCAGCTTCGGGCTTCTTCTCCAACATCCTGCGCGAGCCGTTGTCAGGGCAGGAGGCGGTACTGCCGGTCCCGGAAGACGCGCGGCACTGGTTTGCCAGCCCGCGCGCCGGCATCAACTTCCTGCTGCATGCTGCGGAGATCGATCTCGACCGTGTCGGCCCGCGCCGCAACCTTTCCATGCCGGGCCTCTCCGCCACGGTGGGCGAGGAGATCGCCGCCCTGCGCAAGGCCGGCGGCGAAAAGGCCGTGAAGCTGGTGAAGCGGGAGCCGGATGCCACCATCATGCGCATCGTCGAAGGCTGGCCGCGCGACTTCGACACCCGCCGCGCGGTCGAGCTCGGCTTCCGCGCCGAAAACAACTTCGACGAAATCGTCCGCGCCCATATCGAGGACGAGCTCGGCGGCAAGGTCGGCGTGTAGCGACTACCGCCGCAAAATCCGCTGCACTTCCGTTTCGCCGCATATCCTGCCGAGGCTGTCATATTCCTGCGGCGTGTCGATCCGGAGCTGGCGGGCCTTGAGTTCGGCCTGGAATGCATTGAGCGCCTTCGTGATGGCGGCGCTCATCTTCTTGCGGAGCAGCTCCTGGCTCTGATCAAGCGTCTTTGCCGCATAGGCTGACTTCGCGGCCGCGGCGATGCTGCTCCTGATGCGGGGCGCGATGACCGCTCGCATCTCGCGATCGATCGCCACGTGTTTCTGCTCATGCGCCAGCGTGGTTCTGTAGGTGCATGATTGCGGCGGAATCTCCGCAGCGACATAAACCTTGGTCCGCCAGATGATCTTGATGTTGGCCTTGAACAGCGTCGAGCAATATCCGGCCGCCTGATCGATGGTGGTCAGCTCTTCGACGCTGGCTTCCGTGTTGATCGTGGTGTCGGTCAGGCCTAGCGCATGGTCATAGCTTTCGGTGCCTTTGCTCCGCGCCGCCGGAAACCCGGTGAGATCGGAGATGGATCGCGATCCATCCTGGGTCGGCTGCGTGGCGTCGAGGGTCACCGTGATGAGCGGAACGGGGGCCGTCCCGCAGGCCGCAACCGCAGCCTGACCATGAAAAACCAGGATCGGCAACAGGAACCCAAACGTCCTCCGGATCACCGGAGGAACGCTGCCAGATTGCGGTGGATGCGTTCCTTGACCGACACGCCGCTTTCCGTCGCTTTAAAAGTCTGTCCAGTCACGGTTTCGTAGAGTGCGATATATTTCTGCGCGAATTCGACCAGCGTGTCGTCCGGGATCGGCGGAATGGGCTCGCGATAGGGATCGCAGCGGGCGGCGATCCACAGACGCAGAAATTCCTTATCCAGGTTTTCCGGTTCTTCGCCGCGGCCGTGGCGCGCCGCATAGCTGGACGCCCTCCAGTACCGGCTGCTGTCCGGCGTCAGGATTTCGTCGGCGAGGGTAATCTTCCCCGCGGCGTCGAGGCCGAACTCGAACTTGGTATCCACCAGGATCAGGCCGTGTTTCGCGGCGATCTCACGCCCGCGCGCGAAGAGCGCCAGCGAAAGCCGCGTGATTTCGTCCCACTGCGCCTGGCTCAACAGGCCGCGCGACACGATCTCCGCCGGCGTGATCGGCGCGTCATGCGCGCCCTGTGCTGCCTTGGTCGTCGGCGTCACGATGGTCTGCGTCAGCTTGTCGTTCTTCTTGAGGCCGTCCGGAAAATCGATCCCGTAAAGCCGGCGCTTGCCGTCGCGATACATGGGCCAGATCGCGGTATCGGTCGAGCCGGTGAGATAGTCGCGCACGACCATTTCCACCGGCAGCATGTTCAACTGCCGCCCGATCACCACATTGGGGTCGGGATAGGCGAGCACGTGATTGGGGCAGATATCGGCGGTCGCCTCGAACCAGAATCGTGCCGTTTGGGTCAACACCTGCCCCTTGAACGGCACCGCCGCCAGGACGGCGTCGAAAGCGCTCTGCCGATCGGTCGAGATCAGGATGCGCCGTCCGTCCGGCAGGTCGTAATTTTCGCGGACCTTGCCGCGATAATAGCGGGGGAGCTCGGGGAATTCGGCTTCGGTCAGCACATTGGGAATGGCCGCCCGGATAATCTCTTGGGAAAGCACGGTCAAAAATCTATCGCAGTGGATGGGATAAGCGATGCTAGCAGGCATCGGCGACGGTTTCGCTAGGAAATTTGGCGCCAGCGGCTATTCTGCCGCCGCTGCTTTTAAGGGAGTTTGCGGGAATGAAAATCAAGGAATTCGGCGTCGAGATGTGGATGAACCACTATGAGACGAAGTGCCGCTACAACCTCGCCGAAACCTGTGTCGAATCCCTGACCGTCCAGCAGCTCCTGGAAATCGCCGGTGCCAAGGGGGAGGCGCTGGCCGAGTTGCTGCCCCTGAAGCTGACCTATGGCGCGATCGAAGGCTCGGAACGCCTGCGTAGCCAGATCGCGTCGCTCTATGAAAAGCAGAAGCCGGAGAATGTTCTCATCGCCCATGGTGCGATCGGGGCCAATGCCCTGGTCTATGAAACGCTCATCGAGCCGGGGGACGAAATCGTCTCCATCCTGCCGAATTACCAGCAACATTATTCCATCGCGGAAAGCTATGGCGCCGAGGTGCGAGTGCTCCGCTTGCAGGAGGAGAACCGCTTCCTGCCGGATCTCGATGCCTTGGCGCGGCTCGTCACTGGGAAGACTAAGCTCATCGCCCTCAGCAATCCCAACAATCCGACCGGTTCTCTGATCGATGCGGCGGGCCTGAAGCAAATCGCCGCCATCGCCGCGAAATCCGGCGCCTATGTGCTGTGCGATGAGGTTTATCGCGGCCTGGACGAGCAGGGCAGTGGCTTCACCGCCTCGATCGCCGATCTCTATGAGAAGGGTATCAGCACCGGCAGCATGTCCAAGACCTATGGTCTCGCGGGCTTGCGTCTCGGCTGGATCGTGGCGCCGAAAGACCTGATCCATGCCGTCACCATCCACCGCGACTACAACACGATCAGCGTCGGCATGCTGGACGATCATTTCGCCGCCTTGGCGCTGGAGCATCGTGATGCGCTGCTGAAGCGCAATCAGGGCATGGCCCGCGGCAATCGCAAGGTCCTCGACGACTGGGTGAAAACCGAGCCGAAAATCACTTACGTCAAACCAAGCTCCGGCACGATCGCCTTGCTGAAGCCGGAAACCCGCATGACATCGCGGGAATTCTGCGTGCGGCTGCTGGAAGAAACCGGCGTCCTGTTCACGCCGGGCAGCGCACTCGATATGGAAGGTTATGTCCGCATTGGTTATGCCAACAATCCGGAAATTCTGAACAAGGGGTTGGAAAAGTTCTCCGGCTTCCTCGCGAAACTCAATTAGCCTTTGGGAAAATCGACATGATCCATGTTCTCGCCATCCTCACCGCCAAGCCGGGTCAGCGCAAAGCCTACCTGGACGCCTTCAACGCCAACGTTCCCGCGGTTCGAGCGGAGGCTGGCTGCATTGAATATGCCGCCGCCGTGGATGTCGAAGGCGCTTCCCCGGCTTTCGGTCCGGATACTTTCGTCGTCATTGAGAAATGGGAAAGCATGGCGGCGCTGAAGTCGCATGCCGCGGCACCGCATATGAAGGCCTTCGGCGAGAAAACCAAGGACATCGCGGCGCAGCGCGCGGTCCATGTGCTCGATCCGGCCTGATCGAGAAATTTTAAAACGCGCGTGCCTCGATTACGACGAGATATTGCCCATCAGGATGTGAGTAACCACCCTCTCCCCAATGGGAAGAGGGTGGGGGTAAGGGGGAGTCGAAGTTTGCGCCCGACGCGCAAACTTCGGCCTATTCGCCGATCCAGGCGCGCGTCTCCGCCAGGATATCATCGGAGAGTGCCTCGTCGTCGGCGAGGCGTGCGAGAATCACCGCGCCGACCATCGCCGACCAGCTTCCGATCGCGGCACGGCGCCGCGCCGCCTCGGTTTTTCCCGGTGCGGTGCGGCTGAAGTTGGCGATCAGACGCTGCAGCGCTTCGGTCATGATGTGACGGACGTCACCGTTGGCGCGGACGGCTTCGCTTCCCAAAGCCGCGAATAGGCATCCGCTTTCCGGATCGTCGCGATGTCCCTCTCGCAGATAGCGGTCCGCATATTCGCTGAGCGGAATAGGTTTCGCGCCCGGTTCGGGGGTCAGCGCGGCCGCCAGAGATTCCGCGATAAGCTCTTCTTTTGATTTGAAATATCCATAGAACGCTCCATGGGTGAGCCGCGCCGCCTGCATGATCTCGGCAACGGTGACATCCTCGAATCCCCGTTTGCGGAACAGCCGGCCGGCCGCCTCCAAAATCCGCTCACGGTTCTCCGCGACTTCTTCGCGACTGACCTTCATGTGCTTCTCCTCTTCGCTTGACATTATACATGATGGTGATCATGTTTGCATTATTCATGATGATTGTAATGATTAACAGAGAGATTGATGATGACTACCTCCAGGACGACTGCCTTGGTGACCGGCGCCTCGTCGGGCATCGGCGCCGTTTACGCCGACCGTCTGGCGCGGCGCGGCCATGATCTCGTCCTCGTCGCACGCGATGCGGCGCGAATGGAGACTTTGGCGAAACGCCTGCGGGCCGAAACCGGCGTCCGGATTGACATCCTGGCTGCGGATCTCACCGACAGCGCCGACCTGGCGAAAGTGGAGCGGCGGCTTAGGGAAGATGATCGCATCGGTCTCTTGATCAACAATGCCGGCGCCGCGTTGCCGGGTGGTTTTTCCGAACCGGATCCCGAAAAATTGGATTGGCTCATCCGCCTCAACGTGATGGCCGTCACGCGCCTGGCTGGCGCGGTTGTCCCGCGCTTCCTGGCCAAAGGCTCGGGCGCCATCATCAATGTCGCCTCCGTTCTGGCTCTCGCGCCGGAGATCTCATTTGGGATCTATGGCGGCACCAAGGCCTATGTTCTGGCCTTCTCGCAATCGCTTCAGGTGGAGTTGGGGCCGAAGGGGATTTATGTACAGGCGGTGTTGCCGGCGGCGACGCGCACCGAGATCTGGGAGCGCTCGGGCCGCGACGTCGATGCCATTCCCGGCATGATGGGTGTG
>DASYDA010000136.1:0-4450 GCA_036499865.1 Dongiaceae bacterium
CTATATCACGCGGCATTTCGGGCAGCCGGCGCAGGGCATCCACGCCGTTCAGCTCGAATTGGCGCAGCGCACCTATATGCGCGAGGCCATCCCCTTCGATTACATCGAGGGGCAGGCCGTGAAGGTCCAGCCGATCCTGAAGCGCTTCGTGGAGACGCTAGTCAACTGGCGGCCCTAACGACTCAGTCGAAGAGCGTCTTCACCGCCGCCGCGAAGGCCCTGCCCGCCTCGATCTCGTAAGGGTGCCGTCCATCCTGGACGACCCAGTCGCCCGCGACCATCACGTCGCGGATCATCCGCTTGTCGCCGCCGAACAACCAGCGCCCGAGGATGTCGTCGCCCTTGGCATCGGCGAGCATCGGATGGCGGGAATCCAGCACCACCAGATCGGCGCTGTAGCCCGGCTCGATGCGGCCGATCTTCTGCCCCAGTGCCTGCGCGCCGCCGGCGACGGAAGCGGGATAGAGGAAGCCCGCGATATTGCCGTTGCCGGCGCCGTGCAGCCGGCTGCGCCGCTCCGTGAACAGGCGCTGGCCGTATTCCAGCCAGCGCAGCTCTTCAATAACGCTGACGGAGACATGGCTGTCGGAACCGATGCCGAAACGGCCCCCGGCCTGGGTGAAGGCGATTGCTGGGAAGACGCCGTCGCCGAGATTGGCCTCGGTGGTGGGGCAAAGCCCCGCCACCGCCCCGCTTTTCGCCATGCGCGCAACTTCATCGGCATCGGCATGGGTGGCGTGGATCAGGCACCATCTCTCCCCCACATCCCATTGATCGTAGAGGTACTGGATGGGCCGCTTGCCGCTCCAGGCGAGACAGTCGTCCACTTCCTTCTGCTGCTCGGCGATATGGATGTGGACCGGCATATCCGGCTTGAGCGCCTTCAGGACGGCGTTCATCTGGTCCGGAGTGACGGCGCGCAGCGAATGGAAGCAGCCGCCCAGGCGATGCTTGCCGGCGCGCGCCGCCGGCTCCAAGGCCTCCAGCAAGCGCATATAGGCATCCGTCGCATGGATGAAGCGCCGCTGTCCTTCCGCCGGCGGCTTGCCGCCAAAGCCGCCCTGGGCATACATCACCGGCAGCAGCGTCATGCGGATGCCGGCGCTGTCCGCCGCCGCCATCACGCTGCGCGACATCTCGGCGGGGTCGGCATAAGGGCGCCCATCGATCCCGTGGTGCAGATAGTGAAACTCGGCGACCGAGGTATAGCCGCCCTTCAGCATGTCGATATAGAGATAGGCGGCAATTGCATTGACCTGATCCGGCTGCAGGCGTCCGACCATGCGATACATGAGATCCCGCCAGGACCAGAAGCTGTCATCCGGATTGAGCGCCGTCTCCGTCAGCCCCGCCATCGCCCGCTGGAAGGCGTGGGAGTGCAGGTTGGGCATGCCGGGAATGACGGGACCCTGGCTGCGTTGCAGCGCTTCGCCGCGGGCATCCGCCTGGACGGACGCGATCCTGCCTTCCCGGTCGAACTGAATCGCGACATCTCGGGCCCAGCCGGTGGGCAGCAGCGCGTGCTCGGCAAAAAGGGTGGGGATCATCCGTGGCTTCCGTCTGTTTGTCTGTACATGTATATATCTCTTGCTGGTTGTCTATATTTACAAAAATTAATTGTGGTATCAGATATGAACTCTGAGCTGCTGCCCCGCTATTCCCGGGTCAAGCGCATGATCACCGGACGAATCCAATCCGGTGATTGGCGCCCCGGCGACCGAATTGCCTCCGAGGCCGAGCTCGTCCGCGACTTGGGCGTCAGCCGGATGACCATCAATCGCGCGCTTCGGGAATTGACGCTGGAGGGGCAGCTGATCCGGGTCCAGGGGGTCGGCACTTTCGTTGCGGAGAGTAAGGCCCAATCGGCTTTGTTCGAAGTCCACAACATCGCGGATGAGATTCGCGCCCGCGGCAGCCAGCACGAATCCAAAGTGATCCTGCTGCAGCGCGAGGCGGCCAGCGAGACGACCGCGCGCGTCTTCGGCATGCGGCCGGAAGATGAAATCTACCGCTCCGTGCTGCTGCATCTTGAAAACCATGTCCCTATCCAGATCGAGGACCGGCTGGTGGATCCCAGGATCGCCAAGGATTATCTCGTCCAGGATTTCACCCGCATCACCCCCTTCGTCTATTTGAGCGAGGTGGCGCCGATTTCCGAGGCAGAGCACACGATTGAGGCGGTTCTACCGAAACCCGATGAGCGGCGCGTATTGAAGATACCGGCAAGGGAACCCTGCATCCGCCTGCACCGCCGCACTTGGTCCGACGGAAAACTGGTCAGTGACGCACACTTGATCTATCCCGGGAGCAGGTACCGCCTCACCGGGCGTTTCAAGGCCTGAGATTCGAGAAGAAGCAGCTTGAACCGCCGGCGGTGAAATTGCGACTACCTGTCGGCGCGTGCAGCCAAACCAAGGTGTATCGATGGGATTTCCAGGAAAAGTCACGCAGTTCTTGCTCATAACCGGCTTCTCGCTGGGCCTGAGCGCCTGCTTGACCAGCGATGGGCCGAAACTTTTTCGAAGCGATCTTCTCCAACCCGCCGGATTGGCGGGAAACTACCTCGCAACGAAGGTGCCGCCGTCGCAAGATCCCAACGAGCCCTCCAGCCTCGATGCCAAGCTGGATGCTCAGACCGACGGCTCCTATCTGCTGACATTCATCGAGAAGGATCATACGGATTCTCCGGCGCGGCTCCGCCTGATCTCGCTTCGGCCGGGCACCTTTCTCGGCGTATTCACGGAAGCGGATTCCGACAGTGATGCAATGTATGCCTTGGTTAGCAAGAAAGCTGATAAGGGCTGGAGCTTCCGGATCGCAGATATTCGCCAGGACAGCCGTACGGATGCACTCCAGGCCTTTGTGAAGCGGCATGGCGCCCAGAGCATCACATTTGAAGAGCTCAGCGCGACGACGACCCATGATCAGATTCATGGCTCCCTCGATGCGGGACAATTGCGCATGCTTTTCAGCGATCCGGATTTTACCAAAGCCCTTCAAACCGATTCCGGATTCGAACTCACGCTCAAGTGACCTCAAAGACTCGACCTTCACATAACGGAAGGCTGATTGTCTTCATTTCGTCATGAAATCTATCGAAGCTCGGCGATTATCCAGAATCGCCGAGCTCAGTACGTTTCATGTTCATCGATGGCCGTCAGGTCCCTGCCAACACCATCATAGAAACGGATATCGCCATCATCGGCGCCGGCGCCGCCGGAATCACGATCGCGCGTGAGCTATCCGGAAGCCCGTTTAAAGTCACGCTGATCGAGAGCGGCGGCTTCGAGCTGGATGACGCGACGCAGGCCCTCTATGAGGGCGAGAACGGCGGCGTGGACTATCCCCTGGCGGATTCGCGGTTGCGCTATTTCGGCGGCACCACCAACCATTGGGGCGGCTGGTGCCGGCCGCTGATGCCGATCGATTTCGAAGGACGGTCTTCGCTCTCGATTCCGGCTTGGCCGCTCACACGCGACACGCTGGACCCTTATTATCAACGCGCGCAAGCGCTCTGCCAGTTGGGCTCGACGGATTTCGACGATCCGGAGCCCTGGAAGGCGAAAACCGGCTGGCAGCCTTTGGCCTTGCCCAATGACGACATCGTCACGCGGTTCTTCATCTACAGCCCGCCCACCCGCTTTGGGGAGGTCTATCGGGCGGAGATCGACAAGGCATCGAATATCGCGGCTTACCTCAACAGCAACGTCATCGAGATCGTGCCGAACGCCGAGGCAAATCGGATCGAACGGCTGAAAGTCGCGACCCTCAGCGGTGTCCAGTTTGAAATCCGGCCGCAGCTCTGCATTCTCGCGACGGGTGGTATCGAGAATGCACGAATGCTGCTGTCATCCGACAGTGTGCAGAAGACCGGCCTCGGCAACGGCAGCGATCTTGTCGGCCGTTATTTCATGGAACACGTCACCGTTCCGGGCCAAGTCGCCGCGATCGCGGTCGCCGACGAAACGCTGATCCCCAACTATTACTGCCATACGCCCGATGTCGGCGGCGTCAGCATGCGCGCCGTCCTCATGCCGTCCGACGACTATCTGCGCCGCACCAACGGCCTCGGCATCAGCATGTCGATCTATGAGGCGCATCCGCCGACCGGCGCCGAAAAGGATGCCCAATTGGAACCCGGCATCGTGGAGATGTTGCGGAGCGTGACCGCGGTCAATGCCGCCAAGCGGACCGGCATGATCTACGGCGTCGCCTGCGCGACCGAACCCATCCCTTCCGCCGAGAACCGCGTCACGCTGACGGGTGAGCGCGATGCATTGAGTATGCGGAAACTGCGCCTCACCTGGCGGCCAACTCCCGCGGAACATGGCGCGCTCGGTCAGAATCTTGCGACCTTGGCCCGGAGTTTCGGCGCATGGAACAGCGCGGTCCGCGTCATGATCGCGGATAGTGCCGATTGGCCGGATCCGGAGATCGGCTGGGGAAATCA
>DASYDA010000137.1:0-11685 GCA_036499865.1 Dongiaceae bacterium
TTCCTTCCCACCCAGCAGCAAGGTGAGCGTGCCTTCCAGGATGAAGACATGCTCTTCTTCCAGCATGTGATAGTGCTCCGGGCAGGTCTGCTCGCCCGGGCGCAGCTCCTCGTAGACGACGCCCACATGCGAACCGCCCCCGAAAGCGCCGAGCCGCTTGAAGCGGCTGCCGAAATGCCGCGTCGGCGTGTCATGGGAAAATTCTTCCCACGGTGCCTCATCCTTGTTGAAGGGCTCGAAGATACCCTCGGGATTGACCGAGGAAGCCCGGCCGGCCTTGTTCGTCATGCAACCTCTCCCAGGTGAACCGCCTTTCAGCGGTGTTCGGAACGGCGGTGCCGCTCAATCCAGTTTTTCAACGTAACGCTCGCGAACCTGCTGGCTGATGAAGGTGCTCAGTCCTTGCCCCGCAACGGCCAGCCGCTTCATCTCTTCGACCTCGTAGCGTCCCGGTCGCCGGTAATTGTAGAGATATTTGTCGCCTTTCCGAAATCGCACCGCGATGAAGTCGGAACCGATCTCGTAATGTGTCACGCCGGAATCGCCGCTCAGGTTTCGATAAGGTTTCATCCGGATATAATACAACCGGCGGATCCACGATCCCGGACAATCATCCGGGCAACCTCACCGCCCCACGCAACCACTGGCCGCCTATGCCGTTAAAAACAGGCCATCCCAACAAAGGAAGGATATCAATGTCGAAACTCGCGCTCTGCCTCTGGTTCGACAATCAGGCCGAAGCGGCGGCGAACTTCTATGTCGATGCATTCCGTTCCTGCGGCCAGCCGGCCTCGCTGGGTTCGGTGCTCTATTACGGCGAGAACGCGCCGCAGCCCAAGGGCAGCGTTCTCACCATCACCTGCATTTTGGCAGGCCAGGAGATCATCTGCCTCAATGGCGGGCCGCATTACCAGCTCTCGCCGGCGATGTCGCTGTTCGTGAAATGCGCCGACCAGCCCGAGGTGGACCGCTTCTGGGAGACGCTCCTGGAAGACGGCGGCAAGCCGGTTCAATGCGGCTGGCTCACCGACCGGTTCGGCGTTTCCTGGCAGATCGTGCCGACCGTGCTGCTCGACATGCTGCACGACCTCAACGATGCGAGGGCGCAGCGCGCCATGCAGGCGATGATGCAGATGGTCAAGCTCGACGTCGCGGCGCTGCAGCGCGCCTATGACGGCGGCTGAGCCGCGCCTTCAAACCAGGATATTGATTCCGTTCTCGATATTCGATGTGCTACGCGCCGTATTGCCCGTCTTGTTGGTGGCGTCTTTCTCCATTTGCTGGCGGAGATCATTGGCCATCTGCTTCAAGACGGCGGCGCGCTTGTCGGCCGGCATGGCGTCGAGCTCCTGCCGGGTCAGGCCATGGCTTTTCAGCCAGGCGTCTTCCATGCGCTGAGTCGGCGGCTCCTTCATGTAGTCGAGGAACTGCTGCTCCGCCGAATCCGGGGCTGTTGCGCTCTGTTGCCGGTTCTGCGGTAAGCCGGTTGCCGCGCCGACACTGACGCCGATACCCGAAACGCTCATGGCTCCTCTCCATCCCAAACCAGAGGCGTTGCGCCCGGAAAATTCTTCCGAGCGCACCGTCTTTCATCGGGAGAGGAGCAATTCCCGTGCCGTCTTATGGCTTGCCGGGCGGCCCACCTTTCGCGCCTCACGAGCCGGGCGGAATGATTGTGCCCAAGCGACGCTGCCGCGCGCCAATCCGCCTCCGATCACATGGAACGGGCTGCCAATGGCATCGGGCCGTCTTCCGGATGGACGCCCTCTCGCAGCAGGGCGGAAGGCTCGCCGGCACTCACCAGACAGACCGGGCCGATAAGCGACAGGACGCCGCATCGCGTGACGATTCCGCCAGGCAGGAATTGCCACGAAGCCGCTCATCCGGGCGACCGCGAGGAGCGGGCGATAGAAGGTGAGCAAGCGGATCATCGATGTGGCGTTCGACAGTGGCTATGCGAGCCAAAGCGCCTTCACCGCGATGTTCCGCCGGCATTTCGGCATGCCGCCCAGCACCTTCTACAAGTGAAGCCGCGTTAAGCCTTGCCGGTCACTTCAGCCATCGGCTCCTTGCTGAGCCAGCGATAGATGATGCCGCCCAGCGCGCCGCCGAGCAGCGGCGCCACCCAGAACAGCCAGAGCTGCTGGATCGCCCATCCGCCGACGAACAGCGCCGGTCCGGTGCTGCGCGCCGGGTTGACCGAGGTGTTGGTCACCGGAATGCTGACCATGTGGATGATCGCCAGCGTCAGGCCGATGGCCAGCGGGGCGAAGCCCACCGGCGCCTTGCCATGCGTGGAACCCATGATGATGAACAGGAACAGCATGGTCATCACCACTTCGGTGATGAAGCAGGAGAACAGGCTGTAATGGCCCGGCGAATGATCGCCATAACCGTTGGAAGCCATGCCGCCGGCGATGTCGAAGCCCGGCGCGCCGCTCGCGATCACATAGAGAAGTCCCGCGGCCACGATACCGCCGACGATCTGCGCCACGATATAAGGCACGATCTGGCTGGGCGGGAACCGGCCGCCGGCGGCCAGGCCGACCGTAACGGCGGGATTGAGATGGCAACCCGAAATATGACCGATCGCATAGGCCATGGTGACGACCGTGAGGCCGAAGGAGAGGGAAACGCCGAGCAGCCCGATGCCCACATTGGGAAAGGCCGCCGCGATCACCGCGCTGCCGCAGCCCGCGAAAGTGAGCCAGAATGTGCCGATCGCCTCTGCGGCCAGTTTGCGCGTATCCATGTACCCCTCCGAATTTACGCCTGGAATATGTAATTCGGCAGGATACCCGATCCGCATCGGCTGGCAATGGCGCGAAAGACTAAGGGTCCTTGGCCGCCGCGAGATGCGCGGCTTTCAGCGACTTCACGATTTTGGGATCGGTCACGATATAGGCGGTGGAGGTCCGGCTGCTCGCCGTGCCGCTGCCGATGATGCTCCAGGAAAGCTTCCGCTTGTCGGCGAAGAGATCGAGCTGGGTGCTCCGCATGGCGCCGATATCGGCGACGAAGAAATAGCCGTCATGCCGTTTGCCGTTGGGCATGCGCAGGCCGCGCGCCGCCGGAATGTAAAGCACGGTGCCGAGCGGCAATCCGCCCGACCGCACCGCGACGGTGCGGTAGGCGACCAGGCCATAATCCTTGCTGGCCATGCCGCCGTCGCTATCGACGCGCACGAAGCGGTTCCTGCCGAGCGCATAAGCACGGCAACGCGGGCAATCGAATTGCGGCGGTGCACAGGTGGCCTGGTTCTTCCTGCCCTTGCCGGAGACGCTGTAGCGGATGCCTTTGATTTCCACCGTGCCCTGCAGTGCGGCCTCGCAGAAATCCTGCCCGGAAAGCATGACACCCAGCGGCCGGTCGCCCGGCCCCAGGAGCTCGATCTCGCTGCCGGGCTTTGCGAAGACGATGTGGTATTCGCTGATCTGCACGCGCAGCCTCTTCAGCCCGTCCGTTTTAACCTTTGGATAGCTGAAATCATCCGCGCGCCCGAGCGCGGGGAGTGCCACGAGAAGCAATCCCAACAGCAGAAGCAGACGAATTCGGCTTCGCCTCGGTCTCACCGCGCCCATCCCCCGGCCCGAATGGGCCGGCGGCAAAGCTGTTCCGAGGCCGTCACCCTGTCAACTCATTCGGTTTGTGCGGCGCAAAAAGGATTGGGTGCACACTTTAGGAGGAAATGTGCAAACCGTCACATTTTTTCGGAGATTCATATGGTAGTAATCACAATAACAGGGATAATTACCACATTGTGTGACTGATCCTAACCCTCAACAGGAGAGTGACATGGACAAGCAACAGCAGAAGCAGGCGGAAAAGCCGGCGAAACCGGTGAAGCCCCTCTCGATTGCCGGCGAATTGAAGGAAACGGCGCTGGACAAGGTTTCAGGAGGCGCCGTCGATAGGTTCGCCATGCTCGGCGACATCAAAGGCGAGAGCATGGACGATAAGCACAAAGGCGAAATCTCCATATAGCGTCCGAGAAGATCGATGGCAGGTAATTTCACCCAGGAGGAAAGACGTGAATAAGAAGCAGTCAGGCACCCCCGAGACATTGAAGCCTCTCCCGGTCGCCGGCGAGTTGAATGAGTCGGCGCTCAACAAGGTGTCGGGCGGCTTCAAAATCGATGGGATCAAAGGCGAGAGTACGGATCAGGATCACAAAGACGAGATACAGGTACTCAGCTTCAAATAAGACCTGTGGGAATCGCGCATGCGGAAATTCCTCCGCATACGTCCACGCGGAGGCTAGCCCGGCCTTAGGCCCGGGCTAGCCAGCCGTGATGCGCACCCGGCGGTGTCCCGGGCGCGCTTTCTGCCCTCAGGCCGTCGCGTTCAGGTCGGCGAGTCTTCCTTATGGCGGCGGCGCAGCGCCAATCCACCCAGCGCGCTGAGCCCGGTCAGCGACATCAGGATGGCGGCGGGAATCGGTACCACGGAGCTCGCATTCGCGGCGATCGATACGGAGACGAAGGCTTTCTTGGTCGGGGTCACGTTGCCGAAAATCGTTAACAGGTAATCCCCGCCCTGAAGGCCAAGGCCCGTCGCATTGAAGGAATCCAGCGAGGCGAGAGTTGCGCCCGTGGCGCTGGTAATCAACGTGTTCGTGGCATCGAAGAGATCGAGTGTCACCGAACTGATGCCGAAGCCGGGATGTGTCTGGCCGAAGCCCGTCGCCAGGATGGTCAATCCACCGATCGTGTTGTTGAGGTGGAAGTTGTAATCCTGGGAGAAAGTGGGGCCGTTCGAGGTGATCACGTCGGAAAAATGCGAACCCGAACTGAGGGTTCCGATGTTGACCGCCTGCGCCGGCTGGACGGCGAAGACGGACCCAACTGCCAGAATGCCAATCAACCAAGCTGTGATTCTCGTCATGGCTTTACCCCTCAGAAAGGACGCGCATCCTCCGGCGCGTAATCCCGAAAGGCATGCAGAAGCATGCTGGTTCCATCTTAATAAAAAAATGCGAAGTAGAACCCCATAAACATAAAAATATCATCATTATGATATATATGAGTTTTTATGTGTATGAATAGAACTTTTCTACGCTGGGTCGTGGAGTCCGGCGCCCGCTTCGACCGAAGCGCGAGCCGGTCAGCTCCTCAAATTGAGGACGCGCAGGAACGAAGGTCACGCAATTCGCGCGGCCTTGGAGGCGTGCCTCAGCGTGTAGATCCCGCAGAGCATGATGATCGCCGCGCCGCCGATGGTGATGAAATCGGGGAGATCGCCGAACAGCGCCAGGCCGAAGAGGGTGCCCCAGATCAGCTGGGTATACATGAAGGATGAGGCGATCGCCGCGGAAGCGTTGCGGAACGCCATGACCAGCAGAAGATTGCCGAGCCCCGAACAGAGGCCGGTCAGGCCCATTAGAGCGAGGTCGGCAAGCGCGGGTGTCTTCCACTGCGCGATCGCCATCGGCAGTCCGATCAGGAACAGCATCACGAAATAGACGAGCAGCAGAGCGCCGCTCGATTCGCTCTTGGCGATGCGACGCAGGATCAGCATCGACAAGGCGAACAAGGCGGCCGAAGCGAGCATATAGAATTGACCGACACTGACGGCGCCGAAATCGGGCCGCAGGATGCCGATGACGGCGACGAAGCCGATGATCACGGCGATCCATTGCCGCCAACTCACGGGTTCGCCCAGCACCGGCGCCGAAAGCGCGGTGACGGCCAGCGGCGTCAGGAAGGCCAGGGCATAGGCATCCGCCAGGGGAATCCTGGAGAACGACATAAAAGCCAGCATCAGGCTCCCGGCGCCCAAGGCACAACGCAGGATCACGATCGCCGGGCGGCGTGGCCGCAGACTGGCCATGCCTTCCTGCCGGACGAGCAGCGGCACCACCACGAACAGCGCCGCGACTCCGTCCACCGAAGCGATCTGGAAAACCGAATAGCGGGCGGAGAGTACCTTCGTCAGTGCATCCGCCGTCGAAAGTACCGCGAAGGCAAGGAACGACAAGCCGATCCCGAAGACGGTCCGGTCCGCGGCGGCGCCCTCACCACGCATGCGCTGAATCCCCCGACAAGGCGTTCTCCGAGCCTTCGATCACAGGTTGAGTGTATCGCACCGCCGAAGAAAATCGAACCGGGCCGAAGTTTTACCGCCGGAAGTGCAAAAAAACGGCCCACTTTGGCTATCGCCGCCGCGATCCCCCGACTAGTTTGCTGCGATCATGAACGCGACGAACATCGATCTCGGCGATCGGACAAGTGCGGGGCCGCCGCCGATTTCCCGAAATCAGGAAAAGTGGATTCTTGCGGCGACCATCATCGCCTCGACCATGGCCTTTTCCGACATGACCATCGTGAATGTCGCCTTGCCGGTGCTGCAGCGCGGCCTCGGGGCGTCCTTCGCCCAGGTCCAATGGGTCGTCGAGGCCTATATCCTCGTCTTGTCCGCGCTGATCCTGGTCGGCGGCGCGATCGGCGATCTTTACGGCCGGCGTCGTGTCTTCAGCCTCGGCATCGCGATCTTCGCGCTGGCTTCCGCGGCCTGCGGGCTGGCGCCCGATGCCGCAACCCTCGTCCTGGCGCGCGGGGTCCAAGGTTTCGGTGCGGCATTGATGATGCCCGGCAGCCTCGCCATCGTCTCGGCGAGCTTCCCGAGCGAACGCCAGGGCGACGCGATCGGCCTGTGGTCCGCGACGACGGGCATCGCCATGGCGATCGCGCCGGCCTTCGGCGGCTGGTTGATCGACAATTTATCCTGGCACGCGGCTTTCCTGATTAATCTGCCGCTGGCGGCCGTGGCCTTCACCATCACCTGGTGGAAGGTTCCCGAAAGCCGCTCGCCCCGCACGCGGTCCCTGGACCTCACGGGGATGCTGCTGGCGATTGTCGGGCTTGGATGCCTGACTTATGGATTGATCGCCGCCGGGGAGCGGGGCTTCGCGCATCCTTTGACCTTCGGCCCGATGCTGTTCGGCGCCGCGGCGCTATCGCTGTTCTTCCTGGCCGAGCGGCGCGTGCGAGACCCGATGATCCCGCTCACTTTGTTTCGGCTGCCGAATTTCGGCGGCATCCAGGCCTACACCTTCCTGCTCTGGGCCGCGTTGCAGGGAACCACCTTTTTCGTGCCGTTCCGGCTGATGCAGGTGCAGGGTTTCGCGCCGACCGAGGCCGGGATGGCGTTGCTGCCGCTGGTCGTGATCTCCTCGCTTTTGTCGCGCCGGTTCGGCCGCGTGGCGGACCGCGTCCAGCCGCGCATTCTCCTGGTCGCGGGCGCCTGCCTGACCGGTACCGGTTTCCTGCTCCTGACATTCCCCGACGCCAACACGTCCTATGTCGTGGGCTTCATGCCGGCCTTGCTGTTGATGGGCATCGGCATGGGCGTCTGCCAGGTGCCGGTCACCGTCGTGGCGATGAACGCAGCGGGCCGCGGCAATGTCGGCACCTCATCGGCGATCAACAACATGGCCGCCAGGACCGGCGGGCTGATCGCGATCGCGGTCTTCGGCCTGATCCTCGCCCATGGTTATAACGGCGCCCTGGATGCCGGCCTCAAAAGCGCCGGACTGCCGGAAGCCGCCCAGCAGGCCCTGGAGCTGCAGCGCGCCAAGCTGGCGGGGTCGGCCATTCCGGCGGAATTGACGCCCGATCAACGCATCACCGCCGCCGCCATCGTCAAGCAATCGTTCATCGCCGGATATCGCTGGGCCATGTTGATCGCCGGCGCCATGGCCTTCTTCAGCGCCTGGATCGCAATCCGGTATTTGAAGCCGGTCGCTCGGCACGAGGCTGCGGCGAAGCTCTAGAGTCGGCGAGAAAGATGTCGATGGAGGCGTGCCGGCGCGGTATGTAGGCGGCATGAATACAAGCGGCGATTTCGAGATTTTCGTGGTGACCTCTCCGGGCCTGGAATCCGCACTTTGCGATGAGGTTCGGGTGAAGGGATTCAAGGATCCGGCCGCCGTCAAGGGCGGCGTCACGGTCAAAGGCGGCTGGCCGGAGGTCTGGCGGGCCAATCTCGAGCTTCGCGGTGCGGCGCGAGTCCTGGCGCGCATCGGCGAATTCCGCGCCTTGCATCTCGCACAGCTCGACAAGCGGGCGCGCAAACTGGCCTGGGGCGAGATCCTGCGCCCGGATGTGCCCTTCCGCGTCGAGGCCTCCTGCACGGGCTCGCGCATCTATCACCAGGGTGCGGCGGCGCAGCGGATCGAAAAGGCGATCCGCGACACG
Organism: Dongiaceae bacterium; assembly: GCA_036499865.1. Classification (GTDB taxonomy): domain Bacteria; phylum Pseudomonadota; class Alphaproteobacteria; order Dongiales; family Dongiaceae; genus Dongia. The sequence goes on from DASYDA010000137.1 coordinate 8,196, forward strand.
CTCGGCGCGTCGGCCTCCCCCGAGGCGGAAATCTGCATCAAGGCGCGCATCGACGACGATCTCTGCACCGTCAGCGTCGATACCTCCGGCGAATCCCTGCACAAGCGCGGCCATAAGGAAGCCGTCGGCAAGGCGCCGATGCGGGAGAATCTCGCCGCGCTCTTCCTGCGCCAATGCGGCTATGACGGCGCTGAATCCGTGGTCGACCCGATGTGCGGGTCTGGCACTTTCGTCATCGAAGCCGCGGAAATCGCCGCCGGCCTCAATCCCGGCCGATCCCGGCATTTCGCCTTCGAGCAGCTCGCGAATTTCGACGATGCGGTTTGGCAGCGCCTGCGCGGGGCAGGGGTGAAACCGGAGAGCACGGCCTCCGTCCTTCGATTCTACGGCAGCGACCGCGACGCGGGCGCGATCGAGATGAGCCGCGCCAATGCGGCACGCGCGGGCATCACCGGGATGACGGAGTTCCGCCAAAAGGCGGTCGAAGACCTGGCTGTGCCGGGTGGAGCGCCCGGCCTCGTCATCGTCAACCCGCCTTACGGCACCCGCATCGGCGACACCAAGAAGCTGTATTCTCTCTATTACGCCCTCGGCCAAACTCTCTTGACGCGTTTCGCCGGCTGGCGCGTGGGTCTGGTGGCGAGTAACGCATCGCTCGTCAAGGCGACCGGCCTGCCCTTCGGATCGCCGGCCGGCTCCGTGTCGCATGGCGGTTTGCGCGTGACGTTGTTCACGACCGGCGCCTTGCCTTAAAGTCCCATGCACCGCATCGAACCCGTTTCGCAACAAGCCGGGGCCATACCGCCATGTCGTCCTATCGGAACTCCGAAAGCCGCCCGCCGATCATGAGCGGCTCGCCGCCGCCGCTGATCGTGCCCAAGCTGGATTGGGACCGCGCGCCGTGGAATCGCTGGGCATTCCAGAACATCCGCGAGATCCTGCCGACCGCAGAGGTGTGGCGCGGCGCCGGCGCCGCTTATCCGTTTCCGCGCCAGGAGCGCGATCTCGACGGCCTCGCGGTGCAGAGCCTCGCCGGTGGCGAGACCACGCTCGGAGGCTTGCTCGACGAGACCTATACCGACGGCTTCCTGGTGCTGAAGGATGGCGTCCTCGTCTATGAGCGCTATTTCAACGGCATGAACGCGCGCTCGCTGCATCTCTCGCAATCCATGGCGAAATCGGTGACCGGCGCGGTCTTCGGCATTCTGGCCGGCCGCGGCTTGCTCGATCCCAAGGCCCCGGTGACCGACTATCTCCCCGAGCTTGCAGAGACCGCCTGGCGCGGCGCCAGCTTGCAGCAGGTGCTGGACATGACCACCGGCATCAAGTTCAGCGAGGAATACACCGACCGCTATTCCGAGGTCGGCCAGATGGACGTGGCGGCAGGCTGGAAGCCGATCCCGCCCGGCAGCGATCCCGCCTTCGTCTGGCCGGAACATATCTGGGAGCTGATCCTCCGGATCAAGACGGCGACGCGGCCGCATGGAGAAGCCTTCGAATACCGCTCGATCGAGACCGACATCCTCGCCTTCACCATGGAGCGCGTCACCGGCAAGAGGCTGCCGCAGCTCGTCTCCGAGGAGATCTGGCAGAAGATCGGCGCCGAGGAGAGCGCCTCTTTCACGCTCGATCCCGCCGGCTATGCGCTGGCCTGCGGCGGCTTCAATGCGAGCCTGCGGGACTACGCCCGCTTCGGCGCGATGATGCTGGGCGACGGCGTTGAAGGCGGCAGCGGCATCGTGCCCGCCGATTGGGTGGCGGAGATACGGCGCGGCACCGGGCAATATCACAATCAGTTCTGGCTGGAGCATCCAAGCCAGCGCAACCTCATGTGCCTCGGCGTCTTCGGCCAGATGATCTGGATGGGCTTCGAGCACCGCATGGTGGTGGTGAAGCTCTCCACCTGGCCGGAGTTCGTCGACGACGCCAAGCACGACGCCACGGTGGCGGCGGTGCATCGGATCGCGGAGAGCTTGGGGTAGGGCCGGCGGGCCTTAGCCGCGATACCGCAGCGCCTCGACCAGGAGAGCGAAAGCCGCCGAAGGCTGGCGGCGGCTGGGATAGTAGAGATGATAGCCGGCGAAGGGCGGGCACCAGTCTTCGAGCACGCGCTTCAGCCGGCCCTTGGCGACGTGCGGCAGCGCCAGATCTTCCGGCACATAGGCGAGGCCGAATCCCGCCAATGCGGCATTCAGGATCTGCGTGGTGCCGTTGAAGACGAGCTGACCGTCGACCCGCACCTTGAGTTCGCGGTTGCCCTTCTCGAACTCCCAGGCATAGAGCCCGCCGTGAGTCGGCAGGCGCAGATTGATGCAGCCGTGATCGACGAGGTCCTGCGGCTTCCTCGGTTCGGGCCGCTTCCTGAAATAACCGGGGGTGCCCACCACGGCCATGCGCATATCCGGCCCGATGCGCACCGCGATCATGTCCTTCGCCACTTGCTCGCCGATGCGGACGCCGGCGTCATAGCGCTGGGCGACGATGTCGGTCAGGCGGTTATCGGTGATCAGCTCAATCTTGATGTCGGGATATTTGGGCAGGAACTTCGCGAGCTTCGGCCATAGGATCGCCTCCGCCGTATAGTCGGTGGCGGTGATCCGAATGGTGCCGGCTGGTCTGTCGCGGAATTCCGCCAGCGCCTCCAGTTCCGCCGCGACCTCTTCCAGCCGCGAGCCCACGTTGAGGAGCAGGCGCTCGCCGGCTTCGGTCGGGGCGACGCTGCGGGTGGTGCGGGTTAGCAGCCGAATCCCCAGCCGCGCCTCGAATTCACGGATGGTATGGCTGAGTGCCGATTGCGAGACGCCCAGCCGGGCCGCGGCCTTGGTGAAGCTCCGCTCTTGCGCCACGGCCAGGAAGGCCTGCAGGTCGTTCAGGTTAGCGCCCGGCATTTATCGATTTTCCTCATGAGATCATGCCGATTATAGCGCCTAATCGCTATAAAAGTTCCCCCTATATTGAACGCATCGAAGGATCTTCCGGGAGGACACCATGCAAAAGCGCAAACTCGGCAAAAACAATCTCGAAGTCTCGGCCGTCGGCCTCGGCTGCATGAGCCTGAGCTTCGGTTACGGTCCTGCCGTCGAGAAGTCGGTGGGGATAGCGCTGATCCGCAAGGCGGTGGAGCTCGGTGTCACTTTCTTCGACACCGCCGAGGTCTACGGGCCCTTCACCAATGAAGAGCTGGTCGGCGAGGCCCTGGCGCCGTTCCGCCGAGAGGTGGCGATCGCCACCAAATTCGGTTTCGCTCTCGACCCCAAGACCGGCAAGCAGCAAGGCCTGGACAGCCGCCCCGCGCATATCCGTCAGGTGGTCGAGGCTTCGCTAAAGCGCCTGAAGACCGATGTCATCGATCTGCTCTACCAGCACCGCGTCGATCCCGAGGTGCCGATCGAGGACGTGGCCGGCACGGTGAAGGATCTTATCCAGGCCGGCAAGGTGAAGCATTTCGGCCTCTCCGAGGCGGGCGCCAGGACCATCCGCCGCGCCCATG
>DASYDA010000138.1:0-10394 GCA_036499865.1 Dongiaceae bacterium
GTCGCGACAGCCGCACCGAAATCGACCTTGTCCCGCTCCTGCTGCGCTGGATCCACGACGACGGCACGGTTGAGGCGCTCCTGGACATAGCGAATATCGCGCTCGACGACCTGCACGACATCCTTATCCAAAAGATCGCCATCCCCGGCATGCCTTTGCCGGGATTCTTCCAGCTCCGCCAATTGCCGTTTCAGCAAAGCGAGTCCGTTTGGCGTCACGAAATTGGGATGCGGGCTTTGCGGCCGCTCCGGCAATTCCGGGATTTGATCCTCATTTTCCTTGACGAAGGCGCGGCTCATTCTCTGACTCCCTCCGATCGTTATTTAGAGTTGCCAAATTCTTGTGCAAGGTCAAAGGATATCCGCCGGGAGATCCACCCCGGGAGATCCACCCCGGGAGATCCACAGGGAGTTATCCACAATAGCGCCGACCGCAGAGGTTTAACCATAACAGGTTAACCTCCGGGGGGTAGTCGCATGAGCCGCCGTGCGAATGTCCATTGGGCGGAATGAATGGCAGAATGGGTTTTTCCGGAGGGGGAATTGTTATGTCCGAAGTTCAGTGTTTGCTGGAAAAGCCTGCGAAACTGGGGGAAGGGCCCATCTGGCGCTCTCGAGAGAACTCCCTTTACTGGATCGACCTCAAAGAGCCGGCGATCTACTGCTTCGATGTCATCACCCGCCAGAACCGCCAGGTTCCCGCGGCGCTCGCGCGCAGCCTGGGCGGCATGGTCTTCGCGCGGGACGGCCGGATGATCTTGGTGGATCTCGAAGGCGTGCATGAACTCACCAGCACCGGGCATCGCCGATTGTTGACGAATCCCGAGGCGGATGTCGTCGGCAACGCGTTCAACGACGCGAAATGCGATCCCAAGGGACGGCTCTGGACCGGTTCGTCGGATGAAGAGGAAACACGCCCCAGCGGCAGCCTCTATGTCCTCGACGCCCAGCGGCCGGTGCGCCGCATCGACAGCGGGATCATGTGCTCGAACGGCCCGGCCTTCTCGCCGGATGGACGGCGCGCTTATTTCGCCGACAGCACTTCACAGAACATCTACTATTACGATGTCGATCTCGACACCGGCCTGATCGGCGGGCGGCATCTCTTCGTGACCACCAAGCCGGAAAACGGCCAGCCCGACGGCATGACCGTCGATGCGGAAGGCCATCTCTGGAACGCGAACTGGGACGGCTGGAGCATTACGCGTTACAGGCCGAGCGGCGAGATCGACCGCGTGGTGAAGCTGCCGGTGCCGCGGCCGACCTCCGTTTGCTTCGGCGGGCCGCGCATGGACCAGCTCTATATCACCAGCGCGCGCTTCGGCCTCAGCGAGGCGCAGCTCAGCAACGCGCCGCTCTCAGGATCCCTCTTCGTCTATGAACCGGGCGTCAAAGGCTTGCTCGACGCGGAATATAACGGCTGAACATGTCGGATCAGACTTTCGATGTCGTCATCGTCGGCGGCGGTGTCATCGGTTCCTCGACCGCCTATTTCCTTGCTAGCGAGCCCGGCTTCGGCGGGCGCATCGCCGTGGTCGAGAAGGATCCCACCTATACAGATGCGGCGACGCCGCGTTCCGCCGGCGGCGTGCGCCAGCAGTTCTCGACAGCGGAAAACGTGCGCATCTCGGCTTTCGCCGCGGAGTTCTACAAATCGATCGAGCGGCACCTTTCCGTGGGCAACGATCGCCCGGCGATCAATTTCCGCGAGAATGGCTACCTGTTCCTGGCGACGCATGCGGGATTGAAGGTCCTTCTGGACAACCACCGCCTGCAGCACGAATGCGGCGCCGCGACCTTGCTGCTGACACCGAGCGAATTGCAGGAGCGCTTCCCCTGGGTGGATGTCAGCGACCTCGCGGGCGGCGCTTTCGGCCCGAAGAACGAGGGCTGGGTCGATCCCTACGGCCTGCTGCAGGCCTTCAAGCGCAAGGCCCGGTCCCTTGACGTGACCTATCTGCAGGATGAGGCGGTCGGCTTTGAGTTCGACGGATCGCGGATCGCCAGGGTGAAGCTGAAGGAAGGCGGCCGCATCAATTGCGGCACCGTGGTCAATACCGCAGGCTATCACGCGCGCACCATCGCCGGTTACGCCGGGATCGATCTGCCCGTCCATCCGCGCAAGCGGTTCGTCTATGTGTTCGATTGCCGCGAAGAGATCGAAGGCGAAGCGATGCCGCTCACGATCGATCCGAGCGGCGTCTGGTTCAGGCCGGAGGGCGCCAATTTCATCTGCGGTGTCTCGCCGGAGGACGGCGACGACCCCGACTGCCTGGATTTCGAATTGGACTACAGGCCGTTCGAGGAGCTGATCTGGCCGACCCTTGCCAATCGGGTGCCGATCTTCGAGGCGATCAAGCTGATCCGCGCCTGGGCGGGGCACTACGACTACAATGTCCTCGACCAGAACGTCCTCATCGGGCCGGCGCCGCAGGTGCCCAACTTCCATTTCGCCAATGGGTTTTCCGGGCACGGCGTGCAACAGAGTCCCGCCATCGGCCGGGCCTTGAGCGAACTCATCGTCTTCGGCGAATATAGGACCCTAGATCTCAGGCGGCTATCCTTCGAGCGTATCGCGAGCGGAAAGCTGATCAAGGAATCCAACATAGTCTAGGAAGGCGGTGCGTATGGCCACGGCTCTGGTATCGATCATTTGCGAGGATCACGCGGGCCTGATCGCCGGCGTGACCGGCTGTCTCTACGATGCCGGCATCAATCTCGGCGACACCACCTTCGCGGTGCTGGGCGGCGGCGCCGAATTCACGCTGGTCGCGCAATTGCCCGAGCGGCTCACCCTGGAGGATCTGGAGCGCGACCTGCGCAGCCTCCCCGATCTCAAGGGGGCGACACTCACGGTGACGCCGTTCCAGTATCGCGAAAGCCATGACGAACACGCGAAGATTACCCACCGCATCGAAATGGTCGGCGATGACAGCCCCGGATTGGTGGCGCGGCTTTCGGAGGCTTTCGGGCAGTTCGGCGCCAATATCGTGCGGTTGAATTCGGAAAGCGTACCCAGCGCCAGCGGTGCGCGTTTCCTGCTGCGCATGGCGGTCTGGGTGCCTGCGGACAAGGCCGCCGCCTGCATGGCCACCGTCGCCAATACCGCGGGGCAGATGAACCTCAAATGCCAGTGGCAGCAGGTCGGCTGAGCCGGAATGTCCCGGGCTATTGCGCGGGGCAGACCAGGTTCTGGCGCGCCGTCGCTTCATCGACGCTATAGCGCGGCCGGATGCATTTGCCGTTGTATTCCGTCACCGCGGCGTTATAGGCATCGCGCGTCTGGTTCGCCGCCGGCATGAATTGCGCGCGAATCGCCTCGCGGAGCTGCTGCTGCTGCGCGAGCAGATCTTTCAGGACCTGCTGGCCCACCAAATCATTGGGATCGAGCTTCTGGCGCTGCGCCGTGACTTGCTGATCCACATTCGCAAGCTGGTTCTGCTCTTCCTGAAGCTGCCGCTGGCTTGTGGCCCAGGCGTCCTGCAACGGTTGGAGACGCGGCTGCAGGCAGAGGCAGTCCCGAATATCCTCGACCGGCATCGATCCCCCCGTGGCCCCACCGGCGGTGGATCCATCCGTGGTTTGGGCGATGGCGGGGGAAATCCAGAGCAGGGCCGAAACAGCGAGGGCCAAAGCAGCAAGACGGTACGCCGCGCCGGAGCGAATAGCAGACTTGATGGTCATATCGTGAAGCTCCCCAGAACCATGGCAGGCATCGCTCGCGCATAGGCAATGGCTATGGATTATGGCAGTCTCTGTAACACTTCAACAATCGATTGGTTCCCATGCAGTTCGTCGTCCTTGGTGCCGGGCTTCTCGGTGTAACCACTGCCTATTATCTGGCGCGCGAAGGCCATGCGGTCACCGTCATCGACCGGCAGAAGGAGCCGGCGCGCGAAACCAGCTTTGCCAATGCGGGGCTGCTGACGCCCGGCCATGCCTATGCCTGGGCGAGCCCGCGCGCGCCGATGATCCTGCTGAAGTCGCTCTGGCGCGACGATACTGCGCTCCGCTACCGGCTGCGGCTCGATCCCCGGATGTGGGCATGGAGCCTGAAATTCCTCGCCAATTGCACCGCCGAGCGGAACCGCGCCAACACGCTGATCAAAGTGCGGCTCTGCCTCTACAGCGTGACGGAGACTGCCAAGGTTACCCAGGAGACCGGAATCGCCTGGGACCGCTCGCAGGCTGGCGCCATCTATCTCTATCGCGAGGCAGGCCATTTCCGCACCGGCTGCGAGAACATGAAGATGCTCTCCCATGAGGGTGTCGAAGCCCGCATCATCAATGCCGACGAGCTCGCAACCCTCGAGCCGGCCCTGGCACATGCGAAGGGCCGCTTCGCCGGCGCGATTCATACGCCGCTGGATGAGGCCGGCGATGCGCGGAAATTCACCATGGCTCTCGCCGAAGCCTGCCGCAATCGCGGCGTCACCTTTCGGCTGGGAACCACGATCTCCCGCATCGAGCGCGAAGGCGACCGCATCACCGGCGTCGAGACCGATCAGGGGCGCGTCCAAGGCGACGCCTATGTGCTCGCGCTGGGAAGCTACAGCCCCATCCTGACGCGGTCGCTGGGATTGCGCATGCCGATCTATCCGGTCAAGGGATACTCGCTGACATTCCCCATCACCGATGCCGAAGCGGCACCGAACCATGGCGGCGTCGATGAAGCGAACCTGGTCGCCTTCGCGCGATTGGGCGATCGCCTGCGGCTGACGGCGACCGCCGATTTCGCCGGTTACGACACCGCGTACGCGCCGAAGGACTTCGCACATATGCTGCGCGTCGCCCAGGAACTTTTCCCCCGCGCCGCCGCCTATGACCGGCCGGATTACTGGGCCTGTCTCCGCCCGATGACGCCGGACGGGCCGCCGATCATGGGCGAAAGCCCGTTCAAGAATCTCTGGCTCAACACCGGCCACGGCCATATCGGCTGGACCATGGCCTGCGGATCGAGCCGGATCGTGGTCGATCGCATGCTCGGCCGGAAACCGGAGATCGACGACGCGCCGTTCCGGCTCTCGCGGTATTAGCTAGATTTCGAAGAGGCGGCCCCATTCCGGCATCGGATCGCCGATCCCCGCCAGTCGCAAAGCGTGCCAAGCCATCGCGTGATTGGACGAGGTGACCGGCTTGCCGAGTTCCTTCTCCAATCTCGCCGCCATCTCCGCGACGCGAATGCTGGTGCAGGAGACGAAGACGGCATCGACCGAAGGATGCCGGCCCAGTTCCAGCGCCGCGCGCCGGATCGAATCCGCACTGATCCGCGCGACATTGTTGTCGTTCTCTTCGTTGAACGAGCCGATCGCCGGAACTTCGATGCCGCGATCCTGCACGAATTTTCGCAGCAAGCGGTTGACGGAATCAATATAGGGCGTCAGCAGCGCGACCCGCTTGGCGCCGAGCGCCTTGAAGCCGGCGATCGCGCCGGTGATGGGCGTCGTACACTTCACATTGGGCCAAGCCTCATGGATGCGGCGAAAAACATTCTCCTCGCCGATCACCACAGTGCCGGAGGTGCAGCCATAGGCAACGACATCCATCGGCATGCCGGGCTTGATCACCGCGGCCGCTTCCGTCATCCCCTGCTCCATCTTCGCGAGCGTGGTCGGGTTGATCTCGGAAGAATTCATGATGCGGCTCTGGTAGAGCGCAACACCGTCCAGCCGGAAGATCTTACGGTACTCGTATTCGATGGTCTGATCGCTGGCGAGGACAATGACGCCGATCGCCGCACGATGCGCAATGCCGCGGTCGAGATCGAAGGGCAGATGCTGGCGGTTCACCAGCAATCCATCGCCAAGCGGGCCGTCGGTTCCCGCCGATTTGTGCTCCAGCGTCGTCGAATCCGTCATGTCAATCTCCCTTTGGTCCAATAGCCTCTTTTGGTACCCGGGAGGGATTGTCGTCGCCGGGAACCATGCATATATCGTACTGTTGATATAGATTATCGCCGACCGCGTTCGAGGTCACCGAGAATCCGGAAGCCCGCTTCGCGAAGGTAGTCCAATGTTCACTCACTCTCTGCTCATATCCGCGCTTCTGCTGGGAAGTTTACCGGCGCTCGCGCAGGCGCAAAGCCAACCAGGAGTCCTGCCCGCGGCCGCTAAACCCGCGGCCCCGCCACCAAATTTCTCAGCCCCCGCAAACGCTCGGCCCGGCAGTCAAAAACCCACCGTCAGCACCGTCGCCTACAGCCCGATTTCCCCGGGCAGCAGTTTCGAGACGCAGGTCAATGACGACACGGAGATCGACCATGAGGCTCTGGAACGCGTGAATGCAGGGCTCGCCGATCGCGGCTACCGGGTCGCGGAAACCGCTCCTTATGTCATGGTTATCGAAGCCGATCTGGTGCGCAGCGAGCGACAAGACAGCCCGCTGGCCTACGGCATCGTCAGAGACGACGAGAGCAGGTTCGAGGGCCGGCTATACTCGACCTCGCAAACCAGCCTGCTCAACCCCCTTCCTCCGGTCGATACTTCCAGCCGGACCTATCGTATCAGCCTATCGGTCTATGACCGGGCGAGCGGCCTCTATATCTGGCGCGGCAGCGCCAACCGCAACGATCCCAATATCGACGTCAACCAGGCCAGCGCTGAAATGGTCGCTGCCTTGTTGACCCATCTCGGCCAGACCGTGAAGTAACGGCCGCGCATCTTCACGGCGTCGCCCCGCTGGCATGCAGCACGTAATAGATCAGGAACGGCAACGTCCCGAAAGAAAGCAGCGTAGAGATGATGACCATCGCCGCGACATCGTCCGGCCGGCGCTGGTAGTACTGGGCGAATAGATAGCTGAACACCGCGACCGGCATCGAGGCCTGAATCAGCAGCACCCCGCGTGCCATTGCCGGCAAATCGAGCGCCCAGCCGACCAGGAACGAGATCGCAAATCCGCCGATCATCCTGAGCAGCGAAAAGAACAGGTTGCGCGGCAGCGATCGGATCTTGAGGGTGGCCAGCGAGACGCCGAGCGCCAGCAACATCAGCGGAATGGTCAACCCCGCCAGGATCTCCAGTGTGTTCGAAATGAACAATGGGACTGGGATTCCCGTCACCAGCACCAGGATGGAAGCCAGAACCGCATAGATCACCGGCATGCGCAACAAGAGGCGCAGGCTGGTGCTTCCGGCGGCGATGGAGACGCCGGCGGTGAATTGCAGCGTCGATGAAAAGGCGAAATAGACGACGGCCAAGGCAAGGCCAGAATTGCCAAAGGCAAAGAAAGCCAAAGGCAGACCCATATTGCCGGAATTGGAGAACACGATCGCCGGCAGATAGGAATGGTTCGGCAGTTTCATGATGCGCAGGGTCGCATAGCCCAGCACGAACATAACCGTGAAGACCAGGGCCGTCGCCAACGCCATCTTGCCGAGTTCGCCCGGCTGTACGTGCAGGCTGATCAGCGAATCCGCGACCAGGCAGGGCGAGCCGATCGTCGAGACCAATTGCGTGACCAATCGATTGTCGAACGGACGCTTGAACCAGGCCCAGAGATAGCCCACCGCAGCGATCAGGACGACCGGCAGAATGACCCCCGCAAGCTGTTGAAACATGAAGCCGATCCCCTCTTGCGACGAGTTGCCGCCGCTCCCCCCGCTCCGCTAGACTATTCCTGCGAGACTGCACAGTGTTTTAAATCGCCCCGTTCCAAAAGGGGCTATAACAACTTTTCAGGGCGGAAACTCTAAAATGTCGGTCAATCAGCTCGGCGGGCACGCCGTCATCAGCCTGCTGGAAACCTACGGCGTCGACACGGTGTTCGGCATTCCCGGCGTGCACACCCTGGAGCTCTATCGGGGCATTGCCGACCGCCGGATGCATCACGTCGCGGTGCGGCACGAGCAGGGCGCCGGCTTCATGGCGGACGGCTATGCCCGGGCCACGGGAAAGCCGGGTGTCTGCTGTTTGATCACCGGCCCCGGCCTGATGAATGCGGCGACCCCGATCGGCGAGGCCTACTCGGATTCGATACCGGTGCTGGTACTCTGCACGGTGAACGCCAGGCCCGATCTCGGGAAAGGCCGCGGCCGCCTGCACGAGATCAGCGACCAGCGCACCGCCATCGCGCCGCTGACTGCCTTCGCGCGCACGGTGATGGATGCGAAGGAGATGTCTCAAGCGGTGGCCGACGCTTTCGCCGCCTTCGAGACGCAGCGGCCGCGTCCGGTGGTGCTGGAATATCCGCTGGACGTGCTTGCAGCACCCGCCGATATCGGGCACCCCAAGCGCGAACGTTTCGCGCGGCCCCAGGCGGATCCGGCGGAGATCGACGCCGCCGTCAAGCTGATCGATGGTGCCGAACGGCCGCTGCTGATCGTCGGTGGCGGCGCTGTAGGCTGCGCCGACCAGGCCCGCGCTTTCCTGGAGAAGTCCGGCGCGCTCGCCGTCACCACCACGGCCGGCAAGGGCGTCATTCCCGCCTCGCATCCGGCCAATATCGGTTCCAGCCTGCTCTCCAAGATGACGCAGAAATACCTCGCCGAAGCGGATGTGGTGATCGCCGCCGGAACCGAGCTGGCGGAAACCGACAGCTGGGTCGATCGGCTGGATATCCCCGGCAAGCTCATCCGCATCGATCTCGATGCCTTCACCTTGAGCCGCGATTACCCGCCGGCGGTCGGCTTGCTCGCCGATGCCGGCCGCACCCTGGCGGAGTTCACCGGGCGTATCCGCGGCGGACGGAAGCCCGATCTCGCGCGCGCCGCCGAGATCCGCGATGCCGTCCGCGCCAATATGTCGCCGCTCGAGCGCAAGCATGCCAAGGTGCTGGATGCGGTGCGGGCGGCGCTGCCGGCGGACGGCATCGTGGTCAGCGACATGACGCAGATCGCCTATACCGCCAACTATTATTTTCCCTGCGAACAGCCGCGATGCTGGTTTCATCCCTGCGGCTTCGGCACCCTGGGTTATGCGATGCCGGCCGCGATCGGCGCCAAGATCGGCGTGCCGGACCGCCCGGTTCTGGCGATGTGCGGCGATGCCGGATTCCTCTTCACGGTGCAGGAACTCGGCACCGCTGTGGAACTGGGCCGCTCGCTGCCGATCCTGCTGTGGAACAACGACGCGCTCGGTCAGATCGCCGCCAATATGGTCGATGTTGGTATCGAGGAGATCGCCGTGCGCCAGAAGAATCCGGATTTCCAGTCCCTCGCCCAGGCCTATGGGGTGAAATCGGTCCGTCCCGGCAGCCTCGCCGAGATCGAATCCGCAATCCGGGAGGCGCTGCGGCACAATGGCCCGACACTGATCGAGGTTCGCGAGGATCTGCCCGCCCTTGCTTAAGGCAAAAGATTCCGAGCCCGATTTGAGAAAGGTCAAAAAAAGCCGATTTGTTAACCGCTTGTTACCCAAATAGGCGGTTAATGGCCCGATCACCCCAATCTATGGGGGTTCATTCTTGGCACGGTGCTTGCTGGAGGTGTTCTTGGTCAAAGAACCAAAGGAGATGACAATGGACACCGCCCTCGCACGGCGGATCGATCAAGAGATCGAACCGCTGACCAACGAAGAGCAGCGCAAGCTGTGCTTCGACATGTTCAACAAATACTGGGAAGAAGCCGGCAATAGCGGCATCGATTTCGACGTGGTCGGCACCATGTCGATTTCAGCGGCGCTGTTTGCCGTCGTCGCAAAGCACGGCCAGGAGACCGCCGCCGAATTCGTGGATGATCTGGCAAGGAGCATCCGCAACGGCGAGTTCGCCTTCAAGAACAAGGCCCACTGACGCTCTTCGACCGCTTTGTGAGGCCACCCACATTCAGGCCCGCCACCGATTGACGAGACGGGGCGAGCAAGAGGATAGTGCGCGCCTGTCGGGACCATGAGTCGGGCCGGCAGTTTCATAGTTGTGCCGCGGATTCGCCTGAATGTCTCGATCGGTTCGGTTTCCAAAGAGGTTGTCGGTCTTGGCCGGAATGGCCATGGCTGTTATCGGCGTTGCCGGATGCTCTTCGGATGATCCGCCGCCCACTATGGACACCGTCCACAAGCTGGTCGCGGAGGACCGTGCTTTCGACGCCCTGACCACGCTCATCCCGATGGCGCAGGCCGGCGATCCGGCCGCTCAGTACGAGTTGGCCGGCTTCTATCACTATGGCTATGTCGGGGCCGCCGATTTCACCAAGGCGCTGAAATGGTATCGCGCCTCGGCACGCCAGGGCTATGCGGATGCCATGGTCGGCATGGCGGTTCTCTATCTCGGCGGCCAAGGCGTGAAGCAGGACCGGCGGGAAGCCTTCGTCTGGCTCAATCTCGCCACCGAATACATGACCGACAAGCTGGGCGTCCGGAAGATCAAGGCGATCCGCGACGAGATCGGCAGAACCCTCAATGCCGATGACATCACCTTCGCCAAGGTCGAAAGCATGATGCTGCAGCCGACCAGTTCCTC
>DASYDA010000139.1:0-3390 GCA_036499865.1 Dongiaceae bacterium
CGCTGGCGCTGCTGGCGATTGAGGATGGTCTGCTCGGTCTTCTTCAGATCGCTGAAGGCTTCCATGATCTGGTCGCGCAACTTCTCGAGCTCCGAGGTGAGATCGGCGACCGATTTCAGGATGCGCTCGCGCCGCTCCGCCATCATCGCCCGGTAGCGCGGCAGCACCCGCTGCAATTCAAGATCGGCCCGCGCGGCCTCGATTTCCCGCGCCACCTCTTCGTCGAGCCGGCGGGTGTCGTCATGCAGACGTTCGATCAACGCCTCCAGATCCGCCGCCTGCCGGCGTTTCTCGTCGAGCGACCACTTCTGCAGCCGCACCATCTGGTCGAGGCTGCTCACGTGGCCGCCTTCTTTGCCGCAGCCCCATAAGCAAGCCCGACGATGCCCGCGAGCTCCTGATAGCCGGTTTCGAGATCGGTATGCTCCTCGCGTCGTTGCGAGAGGAAATGCTCCAAGGCCGGGCGAAGCTCGATCGCGCGATCGACGGCGGGATCGGTGCCGCGGCGATAGGCGCCGAGGCGGATCAGTTCGGCCATGTCCTCATAGACCGACATATTCTGGCGGGCGACGCGGATCATGGCGTTCTGCGGCTCGTTGTTGCAGCCCGGCATGGTTCGCGAGAGCGAACGCAGAATGTTCACCGCCGGATAGCGGCCACGTTCCGCGATCGAGCGCTCGAGAACGATATGTCCGTCCAGGATGCCGCGGCAGGCATCGGCGACCGGCTCATCGTGATCATCGCCTTCGACGAGCACGGTGAACAACCCCGTGATGCTGCCCGAGCCGACTTTGCCCGGCCCGGCCCGCTCCAGCAGTCGCGGCAAAGCGGCGAAGACTGAGGGCGTGTAGCCCTTGCTCGCCGGCGGCTCGCCCGCCGAAAGGCCGATCTCGCGCAGCGCCATCGCGTAGCGGGTCACGGAATCCATCAGGCAAAGCACATGGCTGCCTTGGTCGCGGAAAAACTCCGCGACCGCCAGAGTCATCTGCGCCGCCTGGCGGCGCAGCAACGCCGATTCATCGGAAGTGGCGACCACGACGACGCTCCGCGCCAGGCCTTCGGGCCCGAGTTCGTCTTCGAGGAATTCCTGAACTTCGCGCCCGCGCTCGCCGATCAGGCCGATCACGTTGACGTCGAGCGACGCATAGCGCGCCATCATCGACAGCAGAACCGACTTGCCGATGCCCGATGCGGCGAAGATGCCGAGCCGCTGGCCCTGGCATACTGAAGTGAAGGTGTTGATGGAGCGGATGCCGAGATCGATTTTGCCGCCCACCCGGCTGCGCAGATGCGCCGGCGGCGGCGCGCTCCGGATCGGGCATGCCACGGGACCTGAAGGCAAAGGCCCCTTGCCGTCGATCGGCTCGCCGAGGGCATTGACCACGCGGCCGAGCCAGGCGGCCGAGGGGCGGATGACCGGTTCGGCATCGACGACCAGCGCGCGGCTGCCAAGGCCGACCCCATCCAGCGACGCGAAGGACATCGCCAAGGCCCGGTGGTCACGGAATCCGACGATTTCACACGGGACTTGGCCCCCGGCGCGATCTGTCAAATCACAACGAGAACCGATGGAAAGCGATCCTTCCACGCCTGCAATCTCAACCAGCATGCCAAGAATCGCGGAAACCTTGCCGTAGACCTGGACATTCGGCACCCGCTCCAGTTCGCGCATGATCAAGTCGAGATTTCCGGTCACTCGGTTCGTCCGCCGCAGCTCATGAGATGCGCTTGCACTCTAGGCAAACGCCGTTAACCCTCAGTTAACGCTGGAGCATCCCGACCGGAGCGAGGCATTTAGGATTTAATTCTTTTAAAGATTAAAGAGGCGCCCGCGCCCCCAATAACCTTTCCTTTACATTATCCCGCCTAAATGGTTAATATTCACAGGCTACTCCGATGGGGCACGGGTGCTGTCATGCGAGTACTACTAGTCGAGGATGATACGAATACTGCCAAAAGCATCGAATTGATGCTGAAGGCCGAGGGCTACATAGTCGACTCGACCAATCTCGGTGAGGATGGTCTCGAGATCGGCAAACTTTACGATTATGACATCATCCTCCTCGATCTGATGCTTCCCGACATTGATGGTTATGAAGTGTTGCGCCGCCTTCGCAGCTCGCGCGTTAACACACCCATTCTCATCCTCTCGGGCCTGAGCGAGCTCGACAGCAAGATCAAGGGCCTCGGCTTCGGCGCCGATGATTATTTGACCAAGCCCTTCGATCGTCGCGAGTTGATTGCGCGCATCCAGGCGATCGTGCGCCGCTCCAAAGGACATTCGGATTCGGTCATCAAGACCGGCAAACTGGTGGTCAATCTCGACACCCGGACCGTCGAAGTGAGCGGACAGCCCTTGCATCTCACCGGCAAGGAATACGGGATCCTGGAGCTGCTCAGCCTCCGCAAGGGGACCACGCTGACCAAGGAGATGTTCCTCAACCATCTTTACGGCGGCATGGACGAGCCGGAACTCAAGATCATCGATGTGTTCGTCTGCAAGCTGAGGAAGAAGCTCTCGCAATCCACCGGCGGCGACAACTACATCGAAACCGTCTGGGGCCGCGGTTACGTACTGCGCGATCCCGACATGGCCGGTCAGCCCGTGAAGGCCGCCGAGAGCGCTTAGGCGCCGTCCGCCGGCTTCACCCTTATCGCCTTCAGGCAACAGCTCTTACTGCGAAGAGTATGGATTACGCTGCGTAGTCGTGGCCTCGCCTAGCGGATTGTCGTGGCTTGCACACGCGGTGCGCTCGCAGCCGTCCCAGGTGCCTTTGCAGCAGCCCCAGCCAAGCCATAAACACCGCGCTGTCCGGCTAGGAGCTGGAATCGCTCGGTGATTCCGAGAACCGTCTCAGCGCCGCCCAGAAACAGATAGCCGTCCTCCGGCATCAGGCCTGAGATATTGTTCAGGATCTTGGCCTTGGTCGGCTGGTCGAAATAAATCAGCACGTTCCGGCAGAACACGACATCGAAGCGGCCCAGCACTTTGGGATCGTTCAGGAGATTGAACTCGCGATACTGCACCATGCTGCGGATCTTGGGGCTGATCTGCCAGCGATCGCCGGCCTGTGCGAAATATTTCACCAGAAGCGAGATCGGCAAGCCGCGTTGCGCTTCGAATTGGGAATAGACCCCCTCTTTCGCGCGGTCGAGGATTTCAGTGGAAAGATCCGTACCGAGAATCTCGATCTTCCAACCGGCCAACTGCGCGGACATTTCGGCGAGGATCATCGCCAGGGAATAGGCCTCTTGCCCGCTCGAACAGGCCGCGCTCCAGATGCGGAGCTGCTTGCTCGGGCGGGTCGTCATCAAGGTCGGCAACACGATCTGCTTGAACTGGTCGAACGGCTTCGTATCGCGGAAAAAGAAGGATTCATTCGTGGTCAT